>NZ_QWFC01000036.1:0-111677 GCF_003576265.1 Pseudomonas sp. 91RF | reverse complement strand
AGATGTGTATAAGAGACAGCGGTTTCAGGCAGTGTGGAAAGCGCATGTTAGCGCTTTCCACACGGTCTGTACGGCGGGTGTTACTTACTCTTCGCTGTCGGCCGGGCGGCTTTCGGCGGCTTCTTTCGGCTCGGGCTGTTGGGCGCCGGCTTGTTGCGTGGTCGTCTGCTCAGGTACGTGCAGGCTTGGGAAGGGGAGATTGGGAATCTCGTGCATGGTTGCGCTCCTCGCTAAGTCTGTTGATAGATCTGGTAGATCCGCGCTTTCAGAAAGCCTGCGAAGGATACAGCAGGAAAAGTGACAATCAGATTTTTAAATCCATTTGTTGCGACAAATGGCCACATGAGCGAAGGCGGCACACAAATCATTGTGGGAGCGAGCCTGCTCGCGATGAGTGCGTGCCAGTCGACATTTGTGCTGACTGATACACCGCTATCGCGAGCAGGCTCGCTCCCACAATTGTGTTTATTTGCAGACGTTGGCGATCGCCTCGGCCAGCAGATCGAGGCGCGTCGCATCGATCCCGGCGACGTTGGCCCGGCCCGAGCTGACCATGTACACGCTGTGATGCTCACGCAGGTTTTTCACTTGTTCCGGCGACAGGCCGGTGTAGGAAAACATCCCGCGTTGCACGCCAATGTGCGCAAAACGCTCGCGCAAGCCGTGGGGCTCCAGCGCTTCCACCAGTCCACTGCGCAACTGGGCGATGCGCAGACGCATGGCTTCCACTTCGTCGGCCCAGCGGCGTTTCAGCTCCGGGTCGGCGAGGATCGTGGCGACCACAGCCGCGCCATGATCCGGCGGAGTCGACCACAGGTTGCGGGCGATATGCGCCAGTTGGCTGCGGATGTCGATCAGCTTGTCGGCGGTTTTCGCGCAGACGATCAGCGCACCGGTGCGGTCGCGGTACAGGCCGAAGTTCTTCGAGCAGGAACTGGTGATCAGCAGCTCGGGCAACTCGGCGGCGAACAGCCGGGTTGACCAGGCATCCTGCTCCAGACCGTCGCCGAAACCCTGGTAGGCAAAGTCGATCAGCGGCAGCAGGTTGCGGCTGCGCACCACGTCCAGCACCCGGTGCCAGTCGTCGTGACTCAGATCGAAACCGGTCGGGTTGTGGCAGCACGCGTGCAGCAGCACCACATCGCCTTTCGGCACTTCATTGAGCACGGCGAGCATCGCATCGACGTCGAGACGGTTGTCGCTGCCGACGTACGGGTAATGGCAGATCTTGACCCCGGCGGCCGCGAAAATCGTTTCGTGGATCGGCCAGGTCGGGTTGCTCAGCCATACGCCTTTGCCCGGCAGGCATTGCGCGATGAAGTCTGCCGCCAGACGCAGGGCACCCGTGCCGCCCGGGGTCTGGGTGGCGCCGGCGCGCTGCTGGGCGATCAGTGCCGAATCGGCACCGAGCACCAGCTCATTGATCACCTTGCCGAACAGCGGATTGCCATGGCCACCGATGTAGGTCTTGGTGTCCTGACTCTCGACCAGACGCGCCTCGGCGATTTTCACCGCCTCGGGGATTGGCGTCAGGCCCTGGGCATCCTTGTAGACGCCCACACCGAGGTCGAACTTGCGCGGGTTGGAATCCTGCGCGTAGGCCTCCATCAGGCCGAGGATCGGGTCGCCGGGCACCCGGCCGATGGCGTCGAAGTGCATTACTTGCGTCCTTCTGCAGTCTTGGCCACTTCGTCGGTGCGCGCGGCCATGATGAAGTCGTTGCGGTGCAGGCCTTTGATCGAGTGGCTCCACCAGGTCACGGTGACTTTGCCCCACTCGGTCAGCAGGCCCGGGTGGTGACCTTCGGCCTCGGAGATCTCGCCGACGGCGTTGGTGAAGGCCAGGGCGTGCTTGAAATTCTTGAACAGGAAGACTTTTTCCAGCTGCATGATGCTGTCGCGTACTTCGATGTTCCAGTCAGGGATCTGCTTGATCAGGATCGGCAATTCTTCATCGCTGACCTGTGGAGCATCGGCACGGCACGCTTCGCAATGGGCTTGGTTCAAGGTGGACATGGTGTACTTCCTGAAATCTAGAGGTGTTTTTTTATATTGGCTGGCAATGCCGTCACGCTAAACCAAAGCCGCGACGACTGACAGACTCACTTGTAAGTAAAAGCCACGGTTCACGCAGCTTTTGGTTTCGGCGGAAATTTCGGCGCGTGCAGACCCAACTGCATGCCTTGCTTGACCATGCCCATGATGTCTTCGTGGGCGAGATCGAACAGGCGCTTGAGGTTCGGCAGGACAAAATACAGCGGTTGCAGGATGTCGATGCGATACGGCGTGCGCATGGCTTCCAGCGGATCGAAGGCCTGGTGTTCAGGTTCGTCCGACAGCGAGTAAACGGTTTCTTTTGGCGAAGACAGGATGCCGCCACCGTAGATGCGTTTGCCTTGCGGGGTGTCGACCAGGCCGAACTCGATGGTCATCCAGTACAGGCGCGCCAGATAAACGCGTTCTTCCTTGGTCGCTTGCAGACCGAGCTTGCCGTAGGTGTGGGTGAATTCGGCGAACCACGGGTTGGTCAGCAGCGGGCAGTGGCCAAAGATCTCGTGGAAAATGTCCGGCTCTTGCAGGTAGTCCAGTTCTTCACGGGTGCGAATGAAGGTGGCCACCGGAAACTGCTTGCTGGCGAGCAATTCGAAAAAGGTCTGGAAGGGAATCAGTGCCGGGACGCGGGCGACCTGCCAGCCGGTGGTCTCGCCGAGCACCTTGTTGATCTCGCCCAGTTGCGGGATGCGGTCGTGGGGCAGGCCGAGTTTTTCGATACCGTCCAGGTATTCCTGGCACGCACGACCCTCGATCACTTTCAACTGGCGGGTGATCAGCGTGTTCCACACCGCGTGTTCTTCGGCGGGGTAGTCGATAAAACCTTGCGCATCGGGCTCGCGGGCCACGTATTGCGTCTGCTTCATACTGCTCTCCTGCGAGGGGAATTCGTTCTTGTTATGTCCTGCTATGGACTGAGAAATACCCCAGAGCGTGCCGTGTTGCAGCAGGTTGAAGAACCGTCGGGTAGGAAAAGTCTCTATAAATCGTAAAATTATCGTTACGCTTTGTGCGATAAGTCGTGATTGCGGTGATTCGAGGGTTTGAAACGATCTGTGTCTGTCACATAATCTTGACGACTATCTTGCGGGCGGTAGAGAAAAATCCGCCCCTTTACCTGTTTCGGGCCTTTATATGCGTATCAAAGTCCATTGCCAGAACCGCATCGGCATCCTGCGCGACATTCTCAATCTGCTGGTGGAGTACGGGATCAACGTCGCCCGCGGCGAGGTCGGCGGTGAACACGGCAACGCGATCTATCTGCATTGCCCGAACCTGATCAACCTGCAGTTCCAGGCGTTGCGGCCGAAGTTCGAAGCCATCGCCGGGGTGTTTGGTGTGAAGCGGGTAGGGCTGATGCCCAGCGAGCGTCGGCACATGGAGCTGAATGCGTTGCTCGGGGCGCTGGAGTTTCCGGTGCTATCGATCGACATGGGTGGCTCGATCGTTGCCGCCAACCGTGCGGCGGCGCAGTTGCTCGGCGTGCGGGTCGACGAAGTGCCGGGGATTCCGCTGTCGCGTTACGCCGAAGACTTCGACCTGCCGGAGCTGGTGCGCGCCAACAAGTCGCGAATCAACGGCATGCGGGTCAAGGTCAAGGGCGACATCTTTCTGGCCGACATCGCTCCCCTCCAGTCGGAGCACGATGACAGCGAGGCCATGGCCGGTGCGGTATTGACGCTGCACCGGGCGGACCGGGTCGGCGAGCGCATCTATAACGTGCGCAAGCAGGAGCTGCGGGGTTTCGACAGCATCTTCCAGAGCTCGAAAGTGATGGCGGCGGTGGTGCGCGAAGCCCGGCGCATGGCGCCGCTCGATGCGCCTCTTCTAATTGAAGGCGAAACCGGCACCGGTAAAGAGTTGCTGGCGCGGGCCTGTCACCTGGCGAGCCCGCGCGGCCAGTCGCCGTTGATGGCGCTCAACTGTGCGGGGCTGCCGGAGTCGATGGCCGAGACCGAACTGTTCGGCTACGGCCCTGGTGCCTTTGAGGGCGCGCGGGCCGAAGGCAAGCTCGGGCTGCTGGAGTTGACGGCAGGCGGCACGCTGTTCCTCGATGGCGTCGGCGAAATGAGCCCGCGCCTGCAGGTGAAATTGCTGCGTTTCCTGCAGGACGGTTGCTTTCGGCGTGTAGGCAGTGATGAAGAGGTTTATCTGGATGTGCGGGTGATCTGCGCCACTCAGGTGGATCTGTCGGAGCTGTGTGCGAGAGGGGAATTCCGCCAGGATTTGTATCACCGCCTCAACGTGCTTTCCCTGCACATTCCGCCATTGCGCGAATGCCTCGACGGTTTGACGCCGCTGGTGGAGCACTTCCTCGATCAGGCCAGCCGGCAGATCGGTTGCCCGTTGCCGAAACTGGCGCCGGCGGCGATGGATCGGCTCAGTCATTACCACTGGCCGGGCAACGTACGGCAACTGGAGAACGTGCTGTTCCAGGCGGTTTCGCTGTGCGATGGCGGGACGGTCAAGGCCGAGCATATTCGTCTGCCGGACTATGGCGTGCGTCAGCCGCTTGGCGATTTCTCTCTCGAAGGCGGGCTGGACGAGATTGTCGGGCGCTTCGAGAAAGCGGTGCTGGAGCGGTTGTATTCCGAGCACCCGAGCAGTCGGCAACTGGGCAAGCGGCTTGGGGTTTCGCACACCACGATTGCCAACAAGCTGCGTGAATATGAAGTCGGCAAAACCGAGTCATAACGACCGGGTGCATTGTCTGTGATGACCTCTTCGCGAGCAGGCTCGCTCCCACAATTGAAATGCGATCCCTGTGGGAGCGAGCCTGCTCGCGAATGCGGTAGTCCACGTAACCTCTGTGCCAGCCTTTGCCACCTACCGGCATAACACCGCCGGTTTTTCGTCTTCGATACATTTCCTTCTTTCCCGCAAAACCCCTCAAGTCCTTTGTTTATCGGGTCCCTGGCTGTCAGAAAAAAGTTGGTCTGCAAATTGCTTGTGGCTCAGCAGTACAGCGGTGGGCGGCAAACGTCCGGCATGCAGAGGAAAGAGTGTGGACAAGTACCTTTATGTGGCAATGACCGGCGCCAGCCAGAACGCACTGGCGCAAAAGGCTCATGCCAACAACCTGGCGAACATCTCCACCAATGGTTTTCAGCGCGACCTGGAGCAGGCGCGTTCGATGCCGGTGTTCGGTGACAGCTTTCCGGCGCGTGCGTTTGCCATGAGCGAACGGCCTGCCACCGATTTCACTCCGGGTTCGCTGGTGCAGACCGGGCGTGACCTCGACGTGGCCGTCAGCGGCAACGGCTTCATTGCCGTGCAGAACCCCAATGGCGGCGAAAGCTACGTGCGCACCGGCAGCCTGAATATCGACGCCCTTGGCGTGCTGCGTGCCGGCAACGGCATGCCGGTGCTGGGCAATGGCGGTCCGATTGCCATTCCGCCGGAGCAGCAGGTGGAAGTCGGCGAAGACGGCACCATCAGTATCCGTGCGATGGGCGAAGGCCCGCGCGTCATGGCCGAGGTCGACCGGATCAAACTGGTCAACCCGGGCATCAAGAACATGAACAAGGGCCTGGACGGTTCGATCTACACCAAGGACGGCCAGCCTGCGCCGGCCGACGCCAACGTCAAACTGGTGTCGGGTTTCCTGGAGTCGAGCAACGTCAATGCCGTGGAAGAGATGACCTCGGTGCTGGCCCTGGCCAAGCAGTTCGAGTTGCACGTCAAGATGATGAACACCGCCAAAGACGACGACCAGGCCATGGCTCGGGTCTTGCAGATCAGCTAATTATCAGAACGTCGCGCCGTAAAACAGGCGCACGAGGAGAATCGAATGCTTCCGGCTCTATGGGTTGCCAAAACCGGTCTGTCCGCCCAGGACACCAACCTGACCACCATTTCCAACAACCTGGCCAACGTGTCGACCACGGGTTTCAAACGTGACCGCGCCGAGTTCCAGGACCTGCTGTATCAGATCAAGCGTCAGCCAGGCGCCCAGTCGACCCAGGACAGCGAACTGCCGTCGGGTCTGCAAGTGGGTACCGGTGTGCGCATCGTCGGCACCCAGAAAAACTTCACCGCCGGCAGCCTGCAAACCACCGAGCAGCCGCTGGACATGGCCATCGACGGCCGTGGTTTCTTCCAGATCCTGCAGCCGGACGGCACCACGTCCTACACCCGTGACGGTACTTTCCACCTCGATTCCAACGGCCAGATCGTCAACGCCAGCGGTTTCGCTCTGGAGCCGGCGATTGTCATCCCGAACAACGCCCAGACCTTCACCGTCGGCCGTGACGGCACCGTGTCGATCACCGTTGCCGGCAACGCCGCTTCGCAAGTGATCGGCAATCTGCAGACCGCCGACTTCATCAACCCGGCCGGCCTGCAGGCCGTGGGCAACAACCTGTTCCTGGAAACCGCCGCTTCCGGCGCGCCGCAAGTCGGTACTCCGGGCCTGAACGGTTTCGGCACCACCCTGCAGAACACCCTGGAAACCTCCAACGTGAGCACCGTGGAAGAGATGGTCAACATGATCACCACCCAGCGTGCTTACGAGATGAACTCCAAGGTGATCTCCACCGCCGACCAGATGCTCTCGTTCGTAACGCAGAATCTGTAATCAAGTCTATGAGGCGGCCATGAGGCCGCCTGCAACACCGTGAGGTAAGGGTCATGAAACGCTTCGTATCTGTTCTGGCATTGGGTGGGGTCGTCTCGCTCGCGGGCTGCGTCGCTCCGACGCCCAAGCCCAATGACCCTTACTACGCCCCGGTGTTGCCGCGTACGCCGTTGCCGGCGGCCGCCAACAACGGCTCGATCTATCAGGCCGGTTTCGAACAGAACCTGTACAGCGACCGCAAGGCGTTCCGGGTCGGTGACATCATCACCATCACCCTGAACGAGAAGACCCAAGCCAGCAAAAACGCCAACTCGCAAGTGGCCAAGAACAGCAAGACCGGCATCGGCCTGACTTCGCTGTTCGGCGGCAGCGGCACCACCAACAACCCGTTGGGAGGTAACGATCTGAGCCTGGACGTCGGCTACAGCGGCGACCGCGCGACCAAAGGCGACAGCAAGGCGGCCCAGGGCAACACCCTGACCGGCTCGATCACCGTGACCGTCGCCGACGTGTTGCCGAACGGCATCATCGCCGTGCGCGGCGAGAAGTGGATGACGCTCAACACTGGTGATGAACTGGTGCGAATCGCCGGCCTCGTACGCGCCGATGACATCGCCACCGACAACACCGTGTCGTCGACCCGGGTCGCCGATGCGCGCATCACCTACTCGGGCACCGGTTCGTTTGCCGATGCGAGTCAGCCAGGCTGGTTCGACCGTTTCTTCCTCAGCCCGCTGTTCCCTTTCTAGGTGGCCAAGTTGAATTTCAAGAGCCTCATGGTGGCTGCCGTTTTGTTGTCGGCGGCCTTCAACGCACAAGCCGAGCGGCTGAAAGATATCGCCAGCATTTCCGGCGTGCGTTCCAACCAGTTGATCGGCTACGGCCTGGTGGTCGGGCTTAACGGCACCGGCGACCAGACCACGCAAACCCCGTTCACCCTGCAGACCTTCAACAACATGCTCTCGCAGTTCGGCATCAAGGTGCCGCCGGGATCGGGCAACGTGCAGTTGAAAAACGTCGCGGCGGTATCGGTGAGTGCCGATCTGCCGGCGTTCGCCAAACCGGGTCAGCAGGTCGATATCACCGTTTCGTCCATCGGTAACTCCAAGAGCCTGCGCGGCGGCACCCTGTTGCTGACCCCGCTCAAGGGTATCGACGGCAATGTCTACGCCATCGCCCAGGGCAACCTGGTGGTGGGTGGTTTCGATGCCGAAGGTCGTGACGGCTCGAAGATCACCGTCAACGTTCCGTCGGCCGGTCGCATCCCGGGCGGTGCCTCGGTCGAGCGTTCGGTGCCGAGCGGTTTCAACCAGGGCAACAGCCTGACGCTGAACCTCAACCGTTCCGACTTCACTACCGCCAAGCGCATCGTCGACAAGATCAACGACATGCTCGGCCCGGGCGTTGCCCAGGCCATCGACGGCGGTTCGATCCGTGTCACTGCGCCGCTTGATCCGAGCCAGCGTGTCGACTATCTGTCGATCCTGGAAAACCTCGAAGTCGATCCGGGGCAGGCGGTGGCGAAAGTCATCATCAACTCCCGTACCGGCACCATCGTCATCGGCCAGAACGTGAAGGTGTCGCCGGCCGCCGTGACCCACGGCAGTCTGACCGTGACCATCACCGAAGACCCGATCGTCAGCCAGCCTGGCCCGTTGTCCAACGGCCAGACCGCCGTGGTGCCGCGCTCGCGTGTGAATGCTCAGCAGGAAGCCAAGCCGATGTTCAAGTTCGGCCCGGGCACCACCCTCGACGAAATCGTCCGTGCGGTGAACCAGGTCGGCGCGGCACCGGGTGACCTGATGGCCATTCTCGAAGCACTGAAGCAGGCCGGCGCGTTGCAAGCCGACCTGATCGTGATCTGAGGACGCCGCCCATGGATATGCGCAAAAGCGGTCTGGTCAGCAGCAGCGATTCGGGTTCGTACTCCGACCTCAATCGCCTGAACCAGCTCAAGGTCGGCGACAAGAACAGCGACGGCAACATGCGCAAGGTGGCGCAGGAATTCGAATCGCTGTTCCTCGGTGAAATGCTCAAGTCGATGCGCTCGGCCACTGAGGCGCTGGGCCAGGACAACCCGCTCAACACCCCGGCAGCCAAGCAATATCAGGAAATGTACGACCAGCAACTGGCCGTTTCCCTGTCCCGCGAGGGTGGTGGTATCGGTCTGGCCGACGTGCTGATGAAGCAGATGTCGAAGAACAAACCGATGGCGCCGGGCGAGGCCGCCGCCGCATCCGCTGCCAAGCAGCAGGAAGCGCTGGCCAAGGCCGCTGCGGTGGAAACGCCGATTGCTGCCGGCACCGTGGCCACCAACGGTCCGCTGTCGCGCCTCAATGGCGAGCGTCCGTTGTGGGCTTCGCGTTCGGTACATGCGCCGAACACCCAGCTCGCCCATCGCAATGACATGGAGATGATCAACCAGCGTCGCCTGGCACTGCCGCCGAAACTGGCTGACCGCCTGCTCGCCGGTCTGGTGCCTTCGGCCACGCCGACGGCTGCCACTCAATTGCCGCAACGTGCCGCGACGGCCGCTGCCACCGGTTCCGGCCCGCTGTACAACGGCGACTGGCTGGCCCGCGCCGAGGCGGACAAGGCTTCCGGCGGACAGATGCAGATCTACGGTCGCGCCATGGCGCAGATTCCGCTGGCCCCGGCGAAGAAAGCGTTCAGCAACGCCGACGAATTCGTCAACACCATGCTGCCGATGGCCAAGGAGGCGGCGGCGCGCATTGGTGTCGATCCACGTTATCTGGTGGCTCAGGCCGCACTCGAAACCGGTTATGGCAAATCGGTCATGCGCGCCCAGGACGGCACCAGCAGCCACAACCTGTTCGGTATCAAGGCCAGCAGCAACTGGAAGGGCGATTCGGCCCGGGCGATCACCAGCGAGTTCCGCAACGGGCAGATGGTCAAGGAGACGGCCGAGTTCCGTTCCTACGCCTCGTACAAGGACAGCTTCCACGATCTGGTGACTTTGCTGCAGAGCAATAATCGCTATCAAGATGTGCTGAAGTCGGCCGATAACCCAGAACAGTTTGTACGCGAGTTGCAAAAGGCCGGTTACGCAACCGACCCGAACTACGCAAGCAAGATTTCGCAGATTGCCAGGCAGATGACGGTAAATCAGAACTACGCTGCGGCCGGCGTTTCAACAACGCCTTTATAAACACAAGGTAAGGTTTGAATCATGAGTTTGCTCAATATCGGGATGTCGGGGTTGGCCGCGAGTTCGTCCTCTCTGGCTGTGACAGGTAACAACATTGCCAACGTCGACACCGCCGGTTATTCACGCCAGCAAACCGTGCAGGGCACCAAGTCATCGATCCAGACTGGCAACGTGTTCATCGGTACGGGCACGACCCTGGCCGACGTGCGCCGGGTGTACAACTCATACCTGGAAACCCAGCTGCATACCGCCACGTCGCTCAACAGTGAAGCGGCTGCCTACGGTGGCCAGGCGACTGCCCTGGACAACTCGTTGTCCGATACCAACACCGGCCTGACCGGCGTGTTGCAGAAGTTCTTCACCTCGATGCAGGGTGTGGCGACTTCGGCGACCGACGACACGTCCCGTCAATCGGTACTGACCGGCTCGCAAGCGCTGACCAGCCGCTTCAACGCCCTGGCCAAACAGCTGAACGATCAGAACACCACGATCAATGGCAACCTCGGCGACATGGCCGCCCAGGTCAACAAGCTGGCCACCTCGATTGCCAATCTCAACCAGAAGATCGGCGAGGTTTCCACCAGCGGCGGTCAGCCGAACGATCTGCTCGACAGCCGTAACGAAGCGGTGCGTCAGCTCTCCGAACTGGTCGGCGCGCAAGTGGTCGAGCGCGGCACCAGCTTCGACGTCTACGTCGGCAGCGGTCAGCCGCTGGTTGTCGGCAACACCACCAACACCCTGAGCACCGTTCCGAGCAAGGACGACCCGTCGCGCATGGGCATCCAGATGGATCGTGGCTCAAGCACCATCGACATCACTTCGGTAATCAGCGGCGGTGAAATCGGTGGTCTGCTGACCTATCGCAATGAAGTGCTCAACCCGTCGCTCAACGAGCTGGGTCGTGTAGCATTGGTCATTGCCGACCAGATGAATCGCCAGCAAGCCCAGGGCATCGACAAGAACGGTGACTTCGGTGCGCCGATCTTCAACGACATCAACAGTGCCGCGCTGATCAGCCAGCGCAGCATTGCCTCGGCAGGCAACAGCGCGGGTTCCGGCAACCTGAACGTCACCATCAAGGACACCGGCAAGCTGACCACCAGCGATTACCAGGTCACCTTCACCAGCGCCACCAACTATTCGGTCAAGCGCTCCGACGGCACCGACATGGGTTCGTTCAGCACCACGACCACGCCACCGCCAGTGATCGACGGCTTCACCCTGGCCCTCAACGGCGGCGCGATGAACGCCGGTGACACCTTCAAGGTGACCCCGACCCGTGACGCGGCCACCAACATTCAGACCGTGCTCACCGATCCGAAGAAAATCGCGGCGGCAGCACCGTTGACCGGCGTGGCCAGTGCCAACAACTCCGGCACCTACACCCAGCCGACGCTGGTCGATACCCTCGACATCACCAACCCGGCCTCCCAGGCCGAGTTGCAGAACGCGCTCAAGTATTCGACGCCGGTCAAACTGGTCATGGGTGCGGTCACCAGCGGCAGCCAGTCGTACAACATGGTCGATGCCAAGGGCAACACCATCGGCACCGGCACCATCGTTCCGGGGCAGGCCAACACCCTGAACCTGAAGATCGGCATGGTCGACTCCACCGGTGCACCGGTGATGGATACTTCGGTTACGCCGAACGTGCAGAAAACCTTCACCGTGCAGACCACCGTGGGCGCGACGCCGAAGCCAGGCGAAACCTTCACGATCAACCTGACCGGCGCCGCTTCTTCTGACAACCGCAACGCGCAGGCGCTGGTCGGCCTGCAGACCAAGCAGACCGTGGACACCGGCACCGGCAGCAAGGGCATCAGCCTGACCGACGCCTACAACAAACTGGTGACCAACGTCGGTACCAAGGCGGCCCAGAGCAAGTCCGACAACGAAGCCACCTCGACGATCCTCGATCAGGCCAAGGGTGCGCGCGACTCGCTGTCCCAGGTCAACCTGGATGAAGAGACCGGCAACCTGGTCAAGTATCAGCAGTACTACACAGCGTCTTCGCAGATCATCAAGGCTGCGCAGGAAACTTTCGCCACGCTGATCAACAGTCTTTAAGGAGTCGTAATTCATGCGCATTTCCACCGCTCAGTATTACGCGACACAAGCTTCCCAATATCAGCGTAACTACAGCAAGACTGTTGCCACCGCGAACGAAGCGAGCAGCCTGCAACGCATCAACACTGCCGCCGATGATCCGATCGGGGCCGGACGCCTGCTCAAGCTGGGTCAACAGGCCGCGATGCTCGAGCAATATCAGGGCAACATCGATACCACCAAGAGTGCACTGACCGTGCAGGAGTCCACGCTGAACTCCATCACCACGGCCTTGCAGCGCGCCAAGGAAATCGGCCTGGCGGCCAACAACGGTATCGCCACCGACGCAGACCGCAAGGCCTACGCATCCGAGCTGAGCCAGATCCAGCAACAAGTGCTGGGCCTGATGAACTCCAAGGACGCCAATGGCAATTACCTGTTTTCCGGCTCCAAGACCGATACCGCGCCGTACTCGCAGAATGCCGATGGCACCTACACCTACAATGGTGACCAGACCCAGATCAACCTGGGCATTGGCGACGGCCTCTCGGTAGCCACCAACACCACGGGTTGGGATGCATTCCAGCAGACCATCAACACGAGCCGCACCACGACCACCATGACCGCGCCTGCCGTCGATGATGGTCGTGTGGTGCTGACCAACGGCATCGTTGGCACTGCTGCGACGTACAACGCCAAGTTCGCGGCCGGCCAGCCCTACACCGTGGATTTCATCAGCAGCACGCAGTTGAAAATCACCGATGCCCTGGGCAACGACGTGACGAGCGAAGCCAGTCAGAGCGGTGCGATCACCAACAGCAACGGTGCCAACCAGACCGTCAGCTTCCGTGGTGTCGACCTGAAGTTGAACATCAACCTCAAACCTGGCGACACCAACCCGGATGCGGTCATCGCCGGCCACAGCTTCCAGCTGGCGGCCACGCCTGACTCGTTCACCACCTCGCGCAGCGCGGGCAACCCGTCGACCGCGGTCATCACGGGCTCCGGCGTAACCAACCAGGCGGCCTACGACGCGGCATTCCCGTCCGGCGGCGGTGCGATCCTGAAGTTCACCAGCGCCACGGCTTTCGACCTGTACGCCGCGCCGGTCACCGCTGACAGCAAGCCGGTTTCGTCGGGCACGCTGGTCGGCAACAATGCTACCGCCGCCGGTGTGACGTTCACCCTCGGCGGTACGCCAGGTGCGGGCGATCAGTTCTCGATCCAGTCCAACAACCACCAGACCCAGAACGTGCTAGACACCCTGGGCCAGATGGTCACGGCGCTGAATGCGCCGATTGATGGTGATCCGGTGGCCAAGCAGAAATTCCAGGGTGCCATGGAGTCGGCGCTGGGCAACATCGACAGCGCGTCCAACCAGATCGGTTCGGCGGTGACTTCGATCGGTGCCCGCGGACAGTCGCTGGATGACCAGAACACCACCAACCAGAGCCTGACTCAGGCGAATACCACCACTCAGGGTTCGATCCGTGATTCGGATCCTGCCGAAGTGATGACCCGCCTGACCTTGCAGCAGACCATGTTGCAGGCCTCGCAACTGGCGTTCAGCAAAATCAGCCAGCTGGGTCTGTTCAACAAGATCTGATGCTGACCGGGCGCGCGAGCGCCCGGTTTTCTTGATCGTTCTGTACTTATTGTCTTCTTTTGCGGTTTCGAAGGGCTCGCTGTTCCGGGCGGGTTCCCGCCGCTTGCGAGTCCGCCGTGAATTCACTCCCGCTTGTCAGCCTCGTCATTCCCGCCTTCAATCCGCGCTTTTTTGAAAAGGCCTTGAGCAGTGCCGTGAGTCAGAGCTATGGCAATCTCGAAATCATCGTCTGCGACGACAGTCGTGGCAGTGAGATCGAGGCCATTGTCGCTTCGGTCACCGAGAGCAGCGGGGTTACGGTTCGTTATGTGCGCAATCCCCGGACGCTCGGGCTGGTGGGTAACCTGCATGCGTGCCTGGAGCATGCGACGGGTGAGTTCATCAAGTTTCTGTGTGATGACGATCAGTTGTTTTCCACCTGTGTCGAACGCCAGGCGCAGACGCTGATCGACCATCAGGACGTCAATCTGGTACTCGCCCAGCGGCTGTTCTGGGATGCCGGTGACCTGCCGTTGCCGTCGCGCCTGGAGAACACGCCGCTGTCTCCGGTGTGCGGATTGTTCAAGGGCGATGACCTGCTGGCGATTTTCGAGAATTTCCCGGTGAACATTCTCGGAGGCTTCAGCAATGCCCTGTTTCGTCGATCCGATGTGCAGGAGCTTTTGCCGGCCCTGACTCAGTCCGGTCACTGTTTTGTCGCCACGCTCGATTTTGCTTTGTACGTCTGCCTGCTGCGCCGCGGCAACGTGGTGATGTCTAACCATGTCCTGAGCATCGAGCGCCTGTACCCTGAGCGTTTGAGCAGCCAGCAAGCGATGCGCGATGCAGCCGAGACCGAGCGGCAATGGCTGACGCAGATGCTCAAGGCGCGCAGCGGCGAATCCGCACCGGCGCCGGGCTGGGTCCGTTATGTGCCGATCACCAGGGCCCTGGAAACTCCGCGGGTCTGGGAAGAGTTGCCACTGAGCCGCACGCTGGGCACCAAGCAGACCACGCAGGACTGGCATGTCGGAATTGCCAGTGTCAGTTTCGCCGAGCTGTACGCCCAGTGGCTGGCCTGCCGCGCACTGACCGAAGGCCAGCGCGAGCTGTTGCCGGACACGCTGGCCGCCTGGCCGCGCGTGCCGAAAATCGTTCCGGTGATCATCGACGAACAGGGCAGTCGTTCGGCGCTCGAACTCACCCTGCAATCGCTGGCCGCACAGGAATACCTGCCGGAGCTGACCATCGTGCTCTCCGCGTCCTGCACCGAGGCGCAGTTGCAGGAGCGCATCGTGCGCATGCCGCTGCAGGATGACTGGCAGCAACAGATCAACGAATTGTTGCCGCAGCTCGACGGTGCCGACTGGTTCTATCTGCTGCGCGCCGGTGATCGTCTGGTGGTGCCGGCGTTGCTGGTGATGGCCGAACGTATCGCGCTCTCGCGCACCGTTACCTGCCTCTACAGCGATGAAGGAGGTCTGAGCCAGGGTGAGTCGACCGAGCCTGTGTTCAAGCCGGACTTCAACCTGGACCTGATGCGCAGCTACCCGTATGTGGGCAGGGCGCTGGCCTTCGAGCGCGAGCGTTTCCTCGCCCTGGGCGGTTTCGATTCCGCATTCGGTGAGCTGGCGCCCCACGATGTGCTGTGGCGCATGGTCGAGCAGGACGGCACGCACGTCATCGGTCATGTTTCCGAGGTGTTGCTGGAGTCGGCGTACGACCTCTCCAAGTGGCTGTCCGAACCGCAAATGGCGGACCGCAACTCGCAGTTGATCTCGGCTCACCTGGCGCGTCTGGGCATCGTCCACGAGATTCGCAATGGCGCCTCGGCGCTGCTCAACCGGGTCGATTATCACCATGACCGTCAGCCTCTGGTGTCGATCGTCATCGTCAGCAAGGATCAGACGGCAGCCGTACAGCGCTGTGTCGAGAGCCTGCTGGAGAAAACCCTCTACGCCGAGTATGAGTTGCTGCTGGTCGACAACGGCAGCGAGAGTGCCGAAGCACGGGCCTGGTTCGAGGGTATGGGGCAACTGGGCAGCGAGCGGATCCGCATTCTGGACTGCCCGCAGCAAGACAACATGGCGGCGGTGCGCAATGCGGCGGTGAGTCAGGCGCGGGGCGAATACGTCCTGCTGCTCAATCCTTATGCGGTGATCACCCAGGGCGACTGGCTGGCGGAAATGCTCAATCACGCCCAGCGACCGGAAGTCGGTGTGGTCGGCGCCAAGCTGTTCAATCCGGATGGGCGGATCCTGCACGCCGGCCTTATTCTCGGCTTGCAAGGGCCGGCCGGCGTTCCGTTTTACGGAGAGACCCTGCAGGCGACGGGGTACATGTACCGGCTGCTCGTCGCTCATGACCTGAGCGCCGTTGGTGGCGATTGCCTGATGGTGCGCAAGGCCGTGTTCGAGGCGGTCGGCGGCCTCGATCAGCAGGATCTGGCACAGTCGCTCAATGAAGTGGATCTGTGCCTGCGGGTCGGCCGGGAAGGTTACCTGGTGGTGTGGACGCCTTACGCTCAGCTGGCGTTGGGCGCACAGCCGGCACAGGCGCCGAAGGATGGCGAAGAAGCACGGCTCGGCCAGGAACAGGAAACGTTCTACAAGCGCTGGTTACCGATCGTCGCGCGGGATCCGGCGTACAACGCCAACCTGGCGCTCAACGGTCTGGGCGGTTCGAGCTTCCGTCTCGATCCGGGCCTGCGTACCGGCTGGAGTCCGTTTTCGCATCCGCAATTGCCGAAGATCCTGGCGCTGCCGGTCAATGCGTCGGCCATCGGTCACTACCGTGTGACCCAGCCACTGATCGAGCTGGAAGCGGCGGGCAGGGCGCTGGGGCGGATTCACTACAACTTGCCGACGATCATCGAAGTCGAGCGCCAATCCCCTGACGTGATCATTTTGCAGGGGCGCTATGCCGAAGCGCCAATCAACGAAATCCCGATCCTGCAGAAATACTCGAATGCCCGGCGGATCTATGAACTCGATGACTATGTGATCGACGTTCCCCATCGCAATGCCCACATCCGCAACATGCCGAACAAGGACGAAATGGAAAAACTGGTCCGGCGTGCCATCGGCATGTGTGACCGGGTCGTGGTGTCCACGGCGCCGCTGGGTAATGCACTGTCGAGCATGCACAGCGACATTCGGGTCGTCCCCAACATGCTGGCCAAACACCTGTGGAGCGATTTGCGCAGTCAGCGTCGTACCTCGAAAAAACCTCGGGTCGGCTGGGGTGGTGGCACCAGTCACCATGGCGACCTCGCGGTCATCGCCGATGTGGTGCGCGAACTGGCCAACGAAGTCGACTGGGTGTTTTTCGGCATGTGCCCCGACGACCTGCGACCGTACATGCATGAGTTCCACGGCGTGATCGGACTGGACGTGTACCCGGCGAAGCTGGCCAGCCTCAACCTCGACCTGGCCCTGGCGCCGCTTGAGTTCCACATCTTCAACGACTGCAAGAGCAACCTGCGTCTGCTGGAATATGGCGCCTGCGGCTACCCGGTGATCTGCACCGACACCGAGGCCTATCGCGGTTATCTGCCGTGCACGCGGATCAAGACCAACACCACGGATGAGTGGCTGCAGGCGATCCGCATGCACCTGGCCGATCCGGACGCCAGCTACCGCATGGGCGACGAATTGCGCGAGGTCGTGCTGCGTGATTACGTCCTGCGTGGCGACAACCTGCGGTACTGGGAAAACGGCTGGCTGGCGGACTGACCGGTTCATCCGCGCTCCAGAAAAAACAGGCGACTATTGCAGTCGCCTGTTTTTTTTGCCTGCCTGTTCGTCTTTGTTTCATTCTTGATACATTTCTTTGCAACGAGCTCAAACGCAGGGTGCTACCTGTCGATATCAACACATTGCAGTTCAAGAAAATGATGCCGCGGTGACGTGTGATCGCCACGCTGGCCTGTACCGGTTCACAAACAAGGCAAGGAAGAAACAAATGTCAGTAGTGAATGGAACGAGTGACGTGGATTATCTGGTGGGCACCGATGGCAATGATGAACTCTATGGACTGGAGTCGGATGACCAACTGATTGGCAGTTCCGGATCGGACGTACTGGATGGTGGGGAGGGGTTTGATACGGCGGACTATCGCGTACTGTCTTCGGCCGTCAATGTCGAGATCGGCAATGACGCGTCGACTGTCACGGGCGCCGAGGGCAAGCACGACACCTTGCTCAACGTCGAGAAAGTCATCGGTACGTCTTTCAGCGACACCTTCACCGGCAACATTGCCGGTGTAACGCTGGACGGTAGCTGGGGTGACGATGTGTACATCGTCGGCAGCGAAGGCGTGACCATCATCGAAGAAAGCTACGGCGGTTACGACGAGCTGCGCACCAGTCTCAACACCATCAAGATGGATCCCTTCATCGAGAAACTGACCTTCACCGGCACAGGTGATTTCAAGGCCTGTGGCAGTGACACCGACAACGAGATCGTTGGCGGTGCCGGCAACGACTGGATGTGGGGCGGCGACGGGGCGGATCACTTCGTGGGTGGCGAAGGTTTCGATACCGTCAGCTACAGCGACAGTCTCGAAGGGGTGAGAATCGCGGACTGGAGCAACTATGACGGGTTGACCATTGCCTACGGAGACACCTTCACCGGTATCGAAGCCATTGAAGGTTCGAAGTTCGACGATCTGATCTATCGCTCCGAAGGGTCGATGATCATTGACGGCTCCGACGGCTACGACACGGTGAGCTATAAATGGAACGCGGGGCCGGTCACCATCGAGATCGGCAGTGGTATCAATGCAGTGGGCGACACCTTTCGCAATGTCGAAAAGATCGTTGGCACCAACAATGCCGATCAGTTTACCGCCAACATCGGTGGCGTGACCCTGGCCGGTGGCGATTGGAACGATGTGTACATCATCAACAGCACCGGTGTGACCATCGAAGAAGCCGAGGGCTTCATGGGCGGCACCGATCAGGTGTACACCACGCTGTCCGAGATGCACCTGGATCCGTTCGTTGAAAACCTGACGTACACCGGGACCGGCGATTTTACCGGCTACGGCAACGACACCTGGAACACGATCGTCGGCGGCAGTGGCAACGACGTGCTGTTCGGCGGTGCCAAAGGCGACTCCTTCGACGGTGGCGACGGTATCGATGTGCTCAGCTACGGCGACAGCACGGTCGCCATGACGCTGAACTGGGCAACCCGGGAGTTTTCGGGGATCGCTGATGGCGATACGTTCCAGAACATCGAGATCATCCGTGGCAGTGACTTCAACGACACTTTTTACGCGACCGGCATGGCCTGGTATTTCGGCCTGGATGGCGGACAGGGGCAGGATCTGATCAGCTTCAAATACGCCTTCATGCCGATGACGATCGACCTGAGTGGTGCAGTCTACAAGCCCTGGGATCCGATGCCTGAATACACCAGCATCGAATTGATCGAAGGCAGTCAGTACGTTGATTTCTTCATCGGTTCGGCCGGCAATGAAACGTTCATCGGTGGTGGTGGCGGTGATACGGTCGATGGTCGCGACGGCATCGATAACGTCTGGTACCTCACCAGTGCCACGGCGGTAGAGATCAATCTGCAGACCGGTATCAACCTGGGTGGCGATGCACAGGGCGATACGCTGGTCAATGTCGAAGGCGTGATGGGCAGTCATTTCGACGACACCTTGACCGGCAACGAAGCGGACAACTACCTGGAAGGCGGGCGCGGCAGCGATCTGATCAATGGCGGTGACGGCAACGACGTCATCTACGGCGGCCTGGTATCCGACATCGGACCGTTCAGCCTCGAAGGTGTGGCTGATAATGCGCAGGCCGATCAGTTGTATGGCGGGGCGGGTGATGATGTGATCATCAGTGCCGAAAACGATCTGGGCACCAACGCATTCGGTGAAGACGGCAACGACACCGTGACGGTGGTCAACGGCAGCGCCATCGGCGGTATCGGCAACGACGTATTGACCGGCAAGGGCAGCAGCTACTCGTTGTTCGGAGGTGAGGGTGACGACCGGTTGATTCTCAACCTTGGCGGCCAGCAGGTCTCCGGTGGTTTCGCCAATGGCGGTGAAGGTGATGACACTTACGTGGTGAACACCTCCGGTCTGGTGGTGATTCAGGACAGCGGCACCAGCCTGAACGACACCCTGATTCTGAACACCATTGCCAACGCCAGCCAGTTGAACGTGACCCGTATCGGCGACGACGCCTATTTGCACAGCGCCAATGACGGCAGTGTCGGTGCGCCGACCGGTGGCGTGAAACTGGCGGGCTGGTATGCGGGCTTCAACAACATCGAGCACATTCAGACCGCGGACGGCCATGCCTTCTCCCTGCCAGCCGCTACCGATGGATTTGCCCTGTTCGGTTGATCCGATCGATTGATTGAAGCCGCTCGATGAAAGGGATGAGTCCGGCAACGACTCATCCCTTTTTTCATGCCCGTGTCCCCATCGACGCAGTGCCGGTGGAGCTGGCGCGTTTCCTGCAAGTCCCCCTCAAATCGCCATAAAACGAGCGCTCGCGGCCATTGCCCCGACGCCCGGAACGGCAGAAAGGTTTAGCCAGACGGCCGCAAAGCTTGGAAAGCCGCGCGCAGCCCTGTGACGAACGAGAGGGGAGACCATGAAGGCAGTTATTTTGGCGGGTGGCCTGGGCACGCGCATCAGTGAAGAGTCGCACCTCAAGCCGAAACCGATGATCGAGATCGGTGGCAAGCCAATTCTCTGGCACATCATGAAACAGTATTCCGCCCACGGAATTCACGACTTCGTGATTTGCCTCGGCTACAAGGGCTACGCGATCAAGGACTTCTTCGCCAACTACTTCCTGCACACCTCCGACGTGACCTTCGACATGCGCGAAAACCGCATGGACGTTCACCAGAACTACAGTGAGCCATGGCGCGTGACGCTGGTGGACACGGGTGAGGAAACCATGACCGGTGGCCGTCTGCGCCGGGTGTCGCGCTATCTGGAAGACGAAAAAGCCTTCTGCTTCACCTATGGCGACGGTGTTTCTGATCTGAACATCAGCGCACTGGTCGACTTCCATCTGACCCACGGCAAACTGGCTACAGTGACTGCAGTGCAGCCGCCGGGCCGCTATGGTGCTCTGGATCGCGACGGTGACCGGGTACTCGGGTTCACCGAAAAACCGCGGGGTGACGGTGGCTGGATCAACGGTGGTTTCTTCGTGCTGTCACCGAAAGTCCTGCCGCTGATCGAAGGTGATTCGACCTCGTGGGAATCCGGCCCGCTGGACGGTCTGGCCGAGCGCGGTGAACTGTTGGCCTACCAGCACGAAGGTTTCTGGCAGCCAATGGACACCCTGCGTGACAAGAACCATCTCGAAGCGCTGTGGCAGAGCGGGGAGGCCCCATGGAAGCAATGGGCCTGAGTCCGGAATTCTGGCGCGGCAAGCGGGTTCTGGTCACTGGACACACCGGTTTCAAGGGCAGCTGGCTGACCCTGTGGCTGCAAAGCCTCGGCGCGCAAGTCAGCGGTTTCTCCCTCGATCCTTCGACCGAGCCGAGCCTGTTCGAACTGGCGCGGGTGTACGAAGGCATCAACGACCAGCGTGGCGACCTGCGAGACCTGGGCGCCTTGCTGGAAATCATTGCCGATACCGAGCCGGAAATCGTCCTGCACCTGGCGGCCCAGCCGCTGGTGCGTGAAGGCTATCGCGATCCGCTCGGCACGTATTCCAGCAACGTCATGGGCACCCTGAACCTGCTCGAAGCGATTCGTCAGGTCGGTTGTGTGCGCGCCTGTGTGCTGGTGACCACCGACAAGGTTTACGCCAACAAGGAATGGCTGTGGCCGTACCGCGAAGATGAAGCCCTCGGTGGCCACGACCCTTACAGCAGCAGCAAGGCGTGCTGCGAGTTGCTGGCGCAGTCTTATGCCGCGTCGTTCTTTCCGGCCGACAAGTACGCCGAGCACGGTCTGGCCCTGGCCACCGCGCGTGCCGGCAATGTGCTGGGCGGTGGTGATTTTGCCCCTGAACGGCTGATTCCCGATGTACTGAAAGCCTGGTCGGCCGACGAGCCGGTGACCCTGCGCTACCCGCAAGCCGTGCGTCCGTGGCAGCACGCGCTGGAGCCGCTGGCCGGTTACCTGCAACTGGCCGCCGGGCTCTACGAAGAAGGTCCGGAATACGCCGGGGCGTGGAACTTCGGCCCGGGCGAAGCGGACATGTGCAGCGTCGGCGAAGTGGTCGAACTGCTCGCCAACCGCTGGCCGCAGGCCCGTGGTCTGCGCATCGAACCGAGCGAGCTGCACGAAGCCGGCCTGCTGCGCCTGGACAGCAGCCGCGCCCGTCAGGTGCTCGGCTGGCAACCGCGCTGGTCGTTGCAGCAATGCCTGACCCAGACCCTCGACTGGCACCTGGCGTGGCAGAACGGCGACGACATGCGCACCGTGACCCTCGGCCAACTGAACCTGTACCGGGGCGCGCTGTGAGCGAATTTTCCTTGAAACAGTTACCGCTGGCCGGGCTGTTCAGCGTCCAGCACAAACGCTTCGAAGATCAGCGCGGGCACTTCGCCCGGCTGTTCTGCGAGGGCAGCCTGAAAGCGTTCGGCAGCGAATTTCACATCCGCCAGATCAACCATTCCTGCACTCGCGAGAAGGGCAGCGTGCGCGGTCTGCATTACCAGAATGCCAACGCGCCGGAAGCCAAATTGATCACCTGCCTGCGCGGTGAAGTGTGGGACGTGGCGGTGGACCTGCGCCCGGATTCGGAAACTTTCCTGCACTGGCATGCCGAGCACCTGAAGGCCGGCGACGGTCGCAGCCTGTTGATTCCCGCCGGTTTCGCCCACGGTTTCCAGACCCTCACCGAAGATGCCGAGCTGCTTTACCTGCACAGCGCCGATTACGCGCCGCAGCACGAAGGCGGCCTGTCGGTGAACGATCCACGGCTGGCGATCGCCTGGCCGTTGCCTGTCAATAATTTGTCAGCGCGTGATTCCAGCCATCCCGCGCTCGATCAACACTTTGCTGGAGTGCGTCTATGAACTGCCGTGGGTGCGCCGCACCGCTGAGCCTGCCGCTGATCGACCTCGGCACCTCGCCACCGTCCAACGCCTATGTGCATGCCGATCGGCTGGAGCAGGCCGAGCAATGGGTGCCGCTGAAAGTTGCCGTGTGCCAGCAATGCTGGCTGGTGCAGACCGAGGACTACACCAGCGCCGACAGCCTGTTCGACGCCGAGTACGCCTATTTCAGTTCGTTCTCCAGCACCTGGCTGGCCCACGCCGAGCGTTATGTGGCGGAGATGGTCGAGCGCTTCGGCCTGACCGCCGACAGCCGGGTGGTGGAAGTCGCGGCCAACGACGGCTACCTGCTGCAATACGTCGCCGGTCGCGGCATCCCGTGCCTGGGCGTCGAGCCGACCCGCAGCACCGCGCAGGCTGCCCGGGAAAAAGGCCTGGAGATCCGTGAACTGTTCTTCGGTCGCGACACCGCGGCTCAGCTGAAAAGCGAAGGCTGGGCCGCCGACCTGATGGCCGCCAACAACGTGCTGGCCCACGTGCCGGACATCAATGACTTCCTCGGCGGTTTCGCCGCGCTGCTCAAGCCGACCGGCGTCGCCACTTTCGAATTCCCGCAACTGCTGACGCTGATGGCGGGTGCGCAGTTCGATACGCTCTATCACGAACACTATTCCTACCTGTCCCTGACCGCCGTGCAGACGTTGTGCGAGCGCAACGGGCTGGAAGTGTTCGACGTCAGTCAGTTGAGCACTCACGGCGGCTCATTGCGGGTGTTCGTGCAGCGCAAGGATGGCGAACGCCGTGCCGTGCAGCCAGCGGTACAACAGCAGTTGCAGGCCGAGCTCGACGCCGGGGTAAAAACCACTGAGTACTACGCCACGCTGGCGCCGGCCGCCGAACGCATCAAGCATGACCTGCTGCGCTTCCTGTTGCAGGCCAGGGCCGATGGCAAGCGTGTGGTCGGCTACGGCGCCGCCGCCAAGGGCAACACCTTGCTCAACTACGCCGGGGTCAAGCCTGACCTGTTGGCCTGGGTCGCCGACGCCAACCCGCACAAGCAGGGCAAGTGCCTGCCGGGCAGCCGCATTCCGATCGTGGCGCCCGAGCGCATTGCGCAAGAGCGGCCTGACTACATTCTGGTACTGCCGTGGAATCTGCTGAGCGAAGTGACGCAGCAGTTGTCGTCGGCCAAAGCATGGGGCGCACGCTTTGTCGTCGCCGTTCCGGAGTTGATCATTCAATGAGCAGAATTCACTACACCAAACCGAGTGTCGGCGAACTCGAAGCGCAATATGCCCTGGACGCCGTGCAGAACGGCTGGGGCGCGCGTTGCTACGAATACCTGACCCGTTTCGAGCACGGTTTCGCCGAGCATCTGGGGTCGACCTACGCAATCGCTACTTCCAGTTGCACCGGCGCCCTGCACATGGGCATGGCGGCATTGGGCATCGGTGCCGGCGACGAAGTGATTCTGGCCAACACCAACTGGATCGCCTCCGCAGCACCGATTACCTACCTGGGTGCCACACCGGTGTTTGTCGATGTCCTGGGCGATAGCTGGTGCCTCGATCCGCAACAGGTCAGAAACGCGATCAGCCCGCGCACCAAAGCCATTCTGGCGGTGCACCTCTACGGCAATCTTTGCGACATGGATGCCTTGCTGGCCATCGGCAAGGAATTCGGCATTCCGGTGATCGAGGACGCCGCCGAAGCCATCGGCTCGCAGTGGCGTGGCAAGGCTGCCGGTTCGCTGGGGGCCTTCGGAGCGTTCTCGTTCCATGGCACCAAGACCATGACCACCGGCGAGGGCGGCATGTTCGTCACCTCGGACAAGGCCTTGTATGAGCGCGTGCTGACCCTGTCCAACCATGGCCGTGTAGCGGGTTGCACCAAGCAGTTCTGGCCGGAATTCGTCGGTTTCAAATACAAGATGAGTAACCTGCAGGCGGCGGTCGGCTGCGCGCAGGTCGAGCGCATCGAAGAGTTGATTGCGCGCAAGCGGGCGATCTTTGCCAACTATGCGCAGGCGCTGGAAGGCGTGTCGGGCGTGTCGCTCAATCCCGAGCCGGCTCACGGGCGCAACGGTTACTGGATGCCGACCGTGGTGTTCGATGCCGATACCGGTATCCATCGCGAGCAACTGATCGCGGCGTTCCAGGCCGCCGACATCGATGCCCGAGTATTTTTCTGGCCGCTGTCGACGCTGCCGATGTTCTGCGAGCACAACGTTGACACCCCGGTGTCCTTCGCCCTGCCGGAGCGCGCTTTCAATCTGCCGAGTTATCACGAAATGACTGACGCCGATCAGCAGCGTGTGGTGCAAGTGGTGCTCGACTTGCTGGCCAGCAGGAACGCACCGTGAAGATGTATCTGCTGGGCGCTGCCAACCCGGAAGCGGTGCGCATGCTGCAGGCCGTCAAGCGCAGCACGCCGAACATCGAGTTTGCGTTTCTCGACAACGATCCGCGCAAGCACGGCACGCTGTTTTACGGCGTGCCGGTGGTCGGCGGTTCGGAGCGGGTGGCAGAGCTCAATGGACCGGACGTGCGCTTCGTCAATCTGATCACCGGCAGTACCCGTTTACGCTACGAAACCACCTGCCAGTTGGTAGAGGCCGGCGCGCAACTGGGCCAATTCATCCATCCCGGCATCGACCTGAGCATGATTCGCATGGGGCAGGGCAGTTACCTGCAGGAAGGCGTGTTGATGCAGGCCGAGGTCGAGCTCGGCGACAACACCAGCATCAGCGCCGGCAGCGTGGTGGGGCATGAAGGGCGGATCGGTCATTCGGTGTTCATGGCGCCCGGCGTGTGTATTGCCGGCTGCGTGGAAATCGGTGACGGCACCTTCATCGGTACCAACGCCACGATCCTGCCGCGCCTGCGCATCGGTCGCTGGGTGACCATCGGCGCGGGCGCCGTGGTGACGAAAGATGTCCCGGATTTTTCGGTCGTGGTGGGTAATCCCGCCAGGATCATCAAGAACAACACGGTGCCTTACCCGGACGCCAAGGTGTTCAAGTAAGCCGTTTTCCCGAATTTTTGGAGAGTCGCAATGAATCCACATGAGCAGTTTCGCGAAGAAGTGAAGGCCAACATCGAAGGCCTGCAACAGGACAAAGCGTTGCAAACCGAGTCGCTGGACTGGGTCGGCACCACCGCAAAGCACAAGTACACCTACAACTTCAGCTGGATGGGCCGGCCGATCATCCAGTTCCCGCAGGACATGGTCGCCATGCAGGAAATCATCTGGAACCTGCGTCCGGACGTGATCGTGGAAACCGGTATCGCCCACGGCGGTTCGCTGGTGTTCTACGCCTCGATCCTGGAGCTGATCGGTCATGGTGAAGTGCTGGGCGTCGACATCGACATCCGTCAGCACAACCGTGAAGCCATCGAAGCGCATCCGATGTTCAAACGCATCAGCATGATCCAGGGTTCGAGCATCGATCAGGCCATCGTCGACCAAGTGCGCGAGCGCGTGCAGGGCAAGAAGGTGCTGGTGGTGCTGGACTCCAACCATACCCACGAGCACGTCCTCGAGGAACTGCGTCTCTATGCACCGCTGGTGTCGGTGGGCAGCTACTGCGTGGTCATGGACACCGTGGTCGAAGACATGCCGGAAGACGCCTTTCCGGATCGTCCGTGGGGCAAGGGTGACAACCCGAAAACCGCCGTTTGGGCATACCTGGAAGAGAACCGTGATTTCGAGATCGACCAGTCCATTCACAGCAAGTTGCTGATCACAGTCGCGCCGGATGGTTATCTGCGCCGCGTACGTTAATCGACAAACAACGCAGAGTTTTCGGCGACTCGCCGCTTGTGGGGAAAATATGCAAGGCAAGAACAGTTCTGAACACGGTGTGGCACTCAACGACCAGTTGACCGTTGTGCTGATCTCTCACGAACGCCCGGCGTTTCTGCGCAGGGCCGTGCGTTTCTACAGCACGCTGCCGTGCCGGATCCTGGTACTGGACTCGTCCGCCGAGGCGCTGCCGGGCGTGGCCGGGCAATTCACCAACGTGGATTATCAGCACCTTCCGCAGTTCGGCTATTGGGGCATTCGCGCCAAGCTGGCCTACGGTGTTCAGCAGTTGCAGACGCCCTACATGGTGTTCGCCGCCGACGATGATTTCCTGGTGCACGATGCCCTGCATGAAGCTGTCGCCTTCATGCAGGCCAATCCCGACTACAGCCTGTGCCACGGCTACAGCATGATGTACCTGACGCTGGCCAACGGCGTCAGCTACTACCGGCGTGACAAGAAAGTCTGCGAAGACTACGCGTCCGATCGAGCCCAGGATCGTCTGCTGGATTACATGTCGCAGTACCTCCCGCCGTTTTATGCGGTGCAGCGCACGCAGGTGCTGCGCGACTGGTATGACGCGATGCCGGAAGACACGATTTTCCAGTGGCAGGAAGTCGGTCACACCTATTACATGCTGGCGCGGGGCAAGGCACGCATTCTGCCAATCCCTTATGTCGTGCGGGAAATCAACTACCAGCATTCCGATCACAACACCGAGATCTTCCACTCGTTGGCGTACACCGACGCCAGGTCGGTGTCCGAGCGCGAAGCCTTCGCCGCTTTCCTGGCCGGCCTGCCGACGCAGGTCGAGCACCAGGATCCGCAGCAGGGCAAACAGTTTGTCCTGGAGAGTTTCGAGGCCCTGGCCGACAGCCTGCGTACCGGTCGGGCATTGACCGCAGAGCTGATTATCGAGTCGGCCTGGACGGATATCGAAACCGGCCCGCAGCGTCGTTTCGGGCCGCGTCAGTACGTTGAAATGCCGTTCTACAATCAGGCGTTTTTCGATCAACTGACTCAGTTCGAGTTTCTGCTGCACGCCATGCCGGCCGGCCGCATTCAGTTGCAAGGGCTGGAGGGCATCTGGGCCCGCCAGGAAAACCTGATGCTGGCCCGCAACAACGACACGCCGGAAAGTGTGGTGGACCGCTTGTGGCAAGCCCACGACGCCAACGTGTTCAACCGTACCGTCATCAAACGTCTGGTAGCTCAGTTGCAGTTGCTGGGTGAAGACGAGGACGCCGAAAAGCTGCGTAAGTGGAATGCGCGCCTGGAAGCGGTATCGCTGGAAGGCAATCAGGCGACATTCAGCAAAATGCGCACGGGCCGCTTGCTCAAGTGGCTCGATGCGCGTCAGCCCGACACCGAGCAGGCCGAGGCGATTGCCCGTCACCTGGCGGCGAATGGCGGCGGCCCTCAGTTCGGCATTTTCCTGCTCGATCTGGATAACGACATCGACAAGTTGCAAGTCACCCTGGACAGCTTGCTCGAAGGTCACAGCAAGGCGTTCAAAGTGGTGGTGTTCACCACCGGAGAGCCACCGGCGGCAACCACCGCGCAGAACACCCTGCACTTTGTGCGGGTCACCCAGAGTAACTTCGTCGACAAACTGAATCTGAGCGTGCGCCAATCGCCTTGCGACTGGCTGCTGCTGGCAGAAGCGGGCGACGAGTTCACGGCGGGCGGTCTGTTGCGCGCCGGCCTGGAACTGATGTCGGCCGGTGAATGCCGTGCCGTGGCCACTGACGAAATCCAGCGCACCGCCGAAGGCGCATTGATCGATACCTTCCGTCCGGGCTTCAACCTTGACCTGCTGCAAAGCCTGCCGGCACAGATGGCTCGGCATTGGCTGATCCGCCGTGACGTACTGGTCGAGGCCGGCGGCTACCAGGCCGATTTCAGCAAAGCGCTGGAGTTCGATCTGCTGCTGCGCATCATCGAGCAGGGCGGTCTCAATGGACTGGCGCACCTTGATGAACCGTTGCTGATTTCCCGGGCAGCGGAACCGGAAGAAAACGCCGACGAGCGTCAGGCCCTGCTGCGGCATCTGGGCAATCGCGGCTACAAGGCCAGGATCACCTCGACGCAACCTGGCACCTATCAGGTCGACTACCGTCACACCGAGCAGCCGCTGGTATCGGTCATCCTGCCGGCCAGTGATGATCTGCCGGCACTGAAGCGTTGCCTGGAAGGTATTTTGCTCAGAACGCGCTACACCCGTTATGAAGTGTTGATCGCGGCCAATCCGAACCTCTCGGCTGACGTCAATGACTGGCTGGGAACCCTGCGCAACGCCAAGGTCCGCGTGCTGCGCGCCGAGCAGGTCCTGAGCGACGTGGCGCTGTGCAATGCTGCCAGCCAGGAGGCACAGGGCGAGTTCCTGGTGCTGATGGCGGCCGATGGTGAAGTGGTCAACCCGAACTGGATCGAGCAGTTGCTCAATCACGCCCTGCGGCCGGAGGTCGGCATCGTCGGTGCGAAACTGGTCGACCGTGACGGCAAGATCTCCCAGGCGGGTCTGATTCTCGGCTTGAATGGCAGCGTAGGTTCTGCCTTTGTCGGTGAGAAACACGACGCCAACGGTTACATGCATCGCCTGGCGGTGGAGCAGAACTACTCGGCGGTATCGGGCGTCTGCCTGATGGTGCGCAAGGAACTGTTCGATGCGCTGGGTGGCCTGGATGAACAGGCATTCGCCGACGGTTACAGCGATGTCGATCTGTGCCTGAAGGCGGGCCAGGCCGGTTTCCTCACCGTATGGACGCCGCTGGTCCAGGTGATTCATTCCGGTCATCAGGCGCAGTCGCCGCAAGCGCTTCAGGCATTGCGTGAGAAATGGTCTGGCGCGTTCGCGGGCGATTCGGCTTACAACGCCAACCTGAGCCTGATCGGCAAAGGGTTTGTCCTGGATGAAAGCGCTTCGCTGAACTGGGCACAGTTGATCGCCTAGGTCGACAGGGAACGGGACTCAAGACATGTTCAACGGTAAATCGATTTTAATCTCCGGTGGCACCGGCTCGTTCGGGCGCAAATTCATTGCGCGCCTGCTCAAGCAATACCAGCCCAAACGTGTGGTGGTGTTCTCCCGGGATGAACTCAAGCAATACGAAATGCAACAGACGTTCAACGCGCCGTGCATGCGTTACTTCCTGGGTGACGTGCGCGACGCCGAGCGTCTGCGCCAGGCCATGCGCGGCATCGATTACGTGGTGCATGCCGCGGCGTTGAAGCAGGTGCCGGCGGCGGAGTACAACCCGACCGAATGCATCCGTACCAACGTCAATGGCGCAGAGAACATCATCGCCGCCGCCATCGACAACGGCGTGAAGAAAGTCGTCGCACTGTCCACCGACAAGGCGGCGAGCCCGATCAACCTGTACGGCGCCACCAAGTTGCTGTCGGACAAGTTGTTCGTCGCCGCCAACAACATTGCCGGTGAGCAACAGACGCGTTTTGCCGTGGTGCGCTACGGCAACGTGGCCGGTTCGCGCGGCTCGGTGGTGCCGTTTTTCAGCAAGCTGATTGCCGATGGCGCGACCGAATTGCCGATCACCGACGAGCGCATGACCCGTTTCTGGATCACCCTCGATCACGGCGTGCAATTCGTCCTCGACAGTTTTGCGCGGATGCACGGCGGTGAAGTGTTCGTGCCGAAGATCCCGTCGATCCGCATTGTCGATCTCGCGCGGGGAATGGCCGAGCACCTGCCGCACAAGAACGTCGGTATCCGTCCCGGCGAGAAGCTGCACGAGCTGATGGTGCCGCTGGACGATGCGCGGATGACCCTGGAGTTCGAGGATCACTATACGATCCAGCCTTCGATCCGCTTCACCAGCGTCGATGTCGATTTTGCTGTCGATAAACTCGGCGAACACGGGCGGCCGGTGGGCGAGGACTTTGAGTACCGCTCCGACACCAACCCGCATTTCCTCTCGGTGGGGCAGATCGCCGACCTGCACGCGAAGCTGTCGGTATGATTCCCTACGGTCGGCAAAGCCTCGACCAGACGGACATCGACGCGGTGGTCGAGGTGTTGCAGTCCGACTGGCTCACTCAAGGTCCGACCATCGAGCGCTTCGAGCAGGCGATGGCCGAGCGTTGCCAGGCGGATTTCGCGGTCGCGGTGTGCAACGCCACGGCGGCGCTGCACATTGCCTGCCTGGCCGCAGGGTTGGGTGCGGGTGACCGTTTGTGGACCACGCCGAACACCTTTCTCGCGTCGGCCAACTGCGGCCGTTACTGCGGCGCCGACGTTGACTTCGTGGACATCGATCCGCTGACCTGGAACCTCGATGCCGAAGTTCTGGCCGGCAAGCTCGATGCTGCCGAGCGCGACGGCACCTTGCCCAAAGTGCTGGTAGCGGTGGCGTTTTCCGGGCAAAGCTGCGACATGCGGCGAATCGCCGAACTGGCCGAACGTTACAACTTCACCGTGATCGAAGACGCCTCCCACGCGGTTGGCGCCAGCTACGCCGGGCGTCCGGTGGGTTGCGGCGAATTCGCGGCGATGACGGTGTTCAGCTTCCATCCGGTGAAGATCATCACCAGCGGCGAAGGCGGCATGGTGCTGACCAATCGCCCGGAACTGGCCGGGCGCCTGCAACGCCTGCGCAGCCACGGCATGACCCGCGACCCGCAGCAGATGACCGAAGCCAGCCACGGGCCGTGGTACTACCAGCAGGTCGAGTTGGGCTTCAATTACCGGATCACCGATCTGCAAGCCGCACTGGGCCTGTCACAGCTGGGCAAACTGGACGACTTCATTGCCCGTCGCCGGGAGCTGGCAGCACGTTACGACCGTTTACTGGCCTACTTGCCGGTCACCGTGCCGAGTGCTCAGCAGGACGCCGAATCAGCATGGCACTTGTACGTAGTGCGCTTGCAGACCGATCGCATCAACCTCAGCCACCGTCAGGTGTTCGAAGGCTTGCGCGCGGCCGGCATCGGCGTGAACCTGCATTACATTCCGGTGCATCTGCAGCCGTACTATCGTGAACTGGGTTTCGCCGAGGGAGACTTTCCCGAAGCCGAGCGTTATTACGCCGAAGCGATCAGCCTGCCGCTGTTTCCGCTGCTGAGCGATCAGCAGCAGGATTACGTGGTCGAGCAATTGCGTCGATTGACTGAATGAGTGCCGCTGCGGCGGTGGATGGAAAACGGCAATGCGTGATCTGAGCGAACAGGAACAATTCTGGCAGGGCGAATTCGGTAACCAGTATGTCGACCGCAATATCGGGCAACCGCTGGTGGCCGCCAATCTGGCGTTGTTCGCCAAGGCGCTGACGCGAGCCGGGCGGATCGACAGCCTGCTGGAACTGGGTACCAACGCCGGGAACAACTTGCAGGCGTTGCGTCAGCTGTTGCCGCGCTGCGAACTGTTCGGTGTCGAAATCAACGCCAGCGCCTGTGCCCAGGCCCGGGCGCTGGATATCGCACAGATCTGGCACGGCTCGCTGTTCGACTTTCCCCGGGAGCGCCAATACGACCTGACGCTCAGCAAAGGCGTGCTGATTCATCTGGCGCCGGAGCTGTTGCCGACTGCCTATGCGCAGTTGTACGAGCTGAGCCAGCGCTACATTCTGGTCGCCGAATACTACAATCCGTCGCCGGTGGAAGTGTCCTATCGCGGCAACAGCGGCAAGCTGTTCAAGCGTGATTTCGCCGGGGAAATGCTCGATCGCTATCCGGATCTGCAGCTGCTGGATTACGGCTTCGGTTATCACCGCGATCCGCAATTCCCGCTGGATGACATCACCTGGTTCCTGCTGGAAAAACGCCCTTGAGCAACGTCGCAATCATCCCGGCCCGTGGCGGAAGCAAACGCATTCCGCGCAAGAACCTCAAACCGTTCGACGGCGTGCCGATGATTGCCCGTTCGATTCGCACGGCACTGGATTCGGGTTTGTTCGATCAGGTGGTGGTCAGCACCGATGACGAGGAGATTGCCGAGCTGGCACAGGCTCATGGTGCGCAGGTACCGTTCTTGCGACCGGCGGAACTGGCCGATGACTTCACCGGCACCGCAGCAGTGATCGTGCATGCCTTGCAGCAACTGCCGACCTTCGATTACGCCTGCTGCGTGTACGCCACGGCGCCGTTGTTGCAGGCGCGGTTCCTGCGTCAGGGGCTGGAGTTGCTGGCACAGCATCCGGACAAGGCCTTTGCTTTTTCGGTCACCGATTTCGGCTTTCCGGTGCAGCGCGCCTTGACCCTCGACGAGCAGGGCGCGGTGAGGGCGTTGTACCCCGAGTTTCGCAATACCCGTTCGCAGGATCTGCCCGCTGCCTATCAGGATGCCGGCCAGTTCTATTGGGGGCGCAACGAGGCCTGGTTGCGGGGTGAGTTTCTGTATTCGCCGGCCAGCCTGCCAGTGATCCTGCCCCGGCATCTGGTGCAGGACATCGACACCGCTGAAGACTGGAAACGTGCCGAGTATCTCTACGCGGCACTCAAGGCCGGCGGAGAGCTGCAATGAGAGTGCTGATCCGCGCCGACGCCTCGCCGACCATCGGCAGCGGCCATATCGCCCGATGCCTGACGCTGGCGCGAATGTTGCGTGCGCAGGGCAGTCATGTGGCATTTGCCTGTCGTCGTTTGCCGGGGCATCGGCTCGATGCGTTGCAGGCCGAAGGCTTCGAGACGTTCGCGTTGCCGGATCGCTACGCCGGTGAAGACCCGGAGCAGGCCATCGAGTCGATGCTGCCGTGGCAGGCGGATATCGATGCGCTGGCGACGCAGCTGGAAGGGCAGGCCGGATTCGACTGGGTCATCGCCGACCATTACGGCCTCGATCATCACTGGCAGACCGCTGCCCGACGCTTCGCACCACGGATCGCCGCTGTCGACGATCTGGCGACCCGTCGCTACAGCGTGGATCTGCTGCTCAATCAGAATCTCTCCGGCCTCAGTGAAAACTATCAGCCGCTGCTGCCGGCTGGTTGCCGAACGTTGCTCGGCCCGCGCTTTGCCATGCTGCGTGAAGAGTTCGGCGGCCCGGCCATCGAAATCAAACCTGTGGCGCGGCGGGTGCTGGTGAATTTCGGCGGCTTCGACGCTGCCCGCCAGACCCACCACGCGATGCGGGCGCTGGCGGATTTTTCCGGGCTTGAAGTGGACTTTGTCGCGGGTGCAGACAACCCGGCATGGACAGAGATGCAGGCACTGGCCGAGACGCGGCCGAACTGGCGTCTGCACAGTTTTGTCAGCGATTTTCATCGACGCATGACCGAAGCCGACCTGTTCATCGGTGCCGGCGGTGGTACCAGTTGGGAGCGCGCGGCCTTGGGCCTGCCGACTATCTGCATTGCGGTGTCGAACAACCAGCAGAACAACGGCGAGGTGATGGCGGCGGCCGGGGCCCATGTGTTCATGGGCGCCCGGGAGCAGGTGAGCGTCGAGCAACTGCGTGATGCCATCGGCTTTGTCGTCGACAATTTTTATCTGCGCCAGAGCCTGGCCGAGCGTTCACGACAATTGGTCGACGGGCGCGGTGCGCCGCGGGTCGCGGCGGCACTGGCCGGTGCGGTGCTCAAGTTGCGTGCAGTGACGCTGGACGATGCGCAGGTGTTGTTCGACGGGCGCAATGCCGAAGCGGTGCGTCGCTGGTCGCTGGAAAGCGGCGTGATCGAGTGGTCGCAACATCTGAACTGGTTGAACGCCAGTCTGCGCAATCCTCAACGACTGTTGTTGATCGCCGAGGCCGATGACGGCCCGGTCGGTGTGTTGCGCTACGATCTGCGCGGTTTCGAGGCCGAGGTTTCACTGTATCTGCTGGAGGGGCGATTCGGTCTCGGCTGGGGCAGGGCGCTGCTGACGAGGGGCGAGGCGTTCGTCACGACGCACTGGCCGCAACTGACCGCGATCAGCGCACAAGTCTTGCCGGCCAATCAGGCCTCATTGAATGTATTTCGTGACGCCGGGTTCACTCAAAGTGCCTGCGCGTTCACCAAGGATTTGAAGGAACACCGTTCATGAACAGTTTCAAGATTGGCGATCGCCTGATCGGTGCCGACGCACCGCCGTTCATCATTGCCGAAATGAGCGGCAACCATAACCAGTCGCTGGACGTCGCCCTGCAGATTGTCGAGGCGGCGGCCAAGGCCGGTGCTCACGCCTTGAAGCTGCAAACCTACACCGCTGAAACCATGACGCTGGATCTGGCGGAAGGCGAATTCTTCATCAAGGATCCGAACAGCCTGTGGGCCGGCACCTCGCTGTACAACCTGTACGAAAAGGCCCACACGCCGTGGGAATGGCACGCGCCGATCTTCGCCCGGGCCAAGGAGCTGGGCATGCTCGCGTTTTCGACGCCGTTCGATGACAGCGCCGTGGACTTTCTTGAAAGCCTCGACGTGCCGGCCTACAAGATCGCCAGCTTCGAAAACACGGATCTGCCGTTGATTCGTCGTGTGGCGGCCACCGGCAAACCGCTGATCATTTCCACCGGTATGGCCAGCATCGCCGAACTCGATGAAACCGTGCGCGCGGCCCGTGAAGCCGGTTGCAAGGATCTGGTGCTGCTCAAGTGCACCAGCACCTACCCGGCGACGCCGCTCAACAGCAATGTGCGCACCATCCCGCATCTGCGAGAGCTGTTCGGTTGTCAGGTGGGGCTGTCCGATCATTCGATGGGTGTTGGTGTGTCGGTGGCCGCTGTGGCGCTCGGGGCTACGGTGGTTGAAAAGCACTTCACCCTCGACCGCGCAGCGGGCGGGGTGGACGCCAGTTTCTCGCTGGAGCCCGCGGAAATGGCCAGCCTGGTGGTCGAAACCGAGCGCGCCTGGCAGGCCATGGGCCAGGTGCATTACGGCGTGACCGAGGCCGAGAAAAAGTCTCTGGTCTACCGTCGGTCGCTGTACGTCACGGCCGATATGGCGGCCGGTGAACCCTTCACGGCGGCCAATCTGCGCGCCATTCGTCCCGGTCTCGGTCTGCCGCCCAAGCACACTGACGCCGTCCTCGGCCGCCGCGCGCGCGCGCCGATCAAACGCGGCACGCCGCTGGACTGGTCGCTGGTCGAATAACCCGATCTGCACCGATTCGGCAAAATAGCGTGACCTGCGAGTCATAACGCGCATCTTCACTGTATTGTATTGACCGCGGAGATGGCGCCTGGCCCGTTAGCGGCTCCAGTGATAGCCCTTTGCGCTCCCCGTGGCTGCCCGTTGTGGCGGCCGTTTTCTGTTTGTCGGCGCCCCTCGAAATCCTTGCGAGCGGTGGTATTGGGCTGTTTATTATTGGGAAGCCGTAATGATTGGCATAAAAAGCATTGCGAGCTACGTTCCTGTAGCCGGCGTGGACAATTACGCACAAGGTGCAAAATTCGAGAAGGATGAAGAATTCATCCTCGGCAAGATCGGTTCGGCCTTCCTGCCACGTAAAGACGCAGAACAGGAAACTTCCGATCTGTGCGTTGAAGCGGCCAATGCGCTGTTTGCCAGCAACCCTGAGCTGAAGCGTGAATCCATCGATGCGCTGATCGTCGTCACCCAGAACGGTGATGAAGAAGGCCTGCCGCATACGGCAGCGATCGTGCAGGACAAGCTTGGCCTGCCAACCAATGTCGCCGCGTTCGACATTTCCCTGGGCTGCTCCGGTTACGTCTACGGCATCTACGCGATCAAGGGCTTCATGGAAGCCGCCGGTCTGAAGAACGGTTTGCTGATCACTGCCGACCCGTATTCGAAAATCGTCGACCCGGAAGATCGCAACACCACGATGCTGTTCGGCGACGCGGCCACCGCGACCTGGATGGGTGAAGACCCGGTCTGGGCGCTGGGCAAGGCCAAGTTCGGCACCGACGGTTCCGGTGCGCCGCACTTGAAAGTCACCGATGGCGTGTTCTTCATGAACGGTCGTCAGGTGTTCAACTTTGCATTGTTGAAAGTCCCGGCGCACTTGCATGAGTTGCTCGACGATTCCGGCCTCAACGCCGATGACATCGATGCGTTCTGCATTCACCAGGGCAGCGCGGCGATTGTCGATGCCGTGGCGCGGCGCTTCGAAGGCGAGCCGGAGAAGTTCATCAAGGACATGGTCGAGACCGGCAACACCGTGTCGTCGAGCATTCCGCTGCTGCTGGAGAAGCACGCGCTGGATTCCAGCTGGAACCGAGTGGCGCTCAGCGGTTTCGGCGTCGGTCTTTCGTGGGGTTCGGCGATTATCTATCGTCCTTGAACCCACCCAAAACGACGGATACAAAAATAGCGTTCAAGGGGTAACCTTGAACGCTATTTTTTTGCCTGAAAGGAGCGCGAGGCGCCATGAGCGAGTTTTTCCACGCCAACGCCAACGTCATCGAGCGACGCTGGCCGGCGCTGTTCGCGCGATTGCTGAACGAAGACAGTTCGGTGATCGAGGCCGGATTGACGCAGGGGCTGGGTTCGACGCTGAACATCAACGGCATTCAGCTCACCAGTCGCCACGACCGCGTCCATGAGGCCCGGATTCAGGCCGCCAGCCTGCCGGCGGACAAGTCGCGATTGCACGTCTATGGCACCGGCCTCGGAGATTTGCCGACCGTGCTGCTGGAGCGTGCCGGGCTTGAGCGCTTGTATGTGCATATCCTCAATGGCGCGCTGTTCGCACTGGTGTTGCAACTGATTGATCAGCAGCAATGGCTGGAAGATCCCCGGGTAGAGCTTCTATACGCCGGTGACCTGCCGGACATCTGCACGCCGTTCTTTGCCTTGCCGGCGGAGATGCTGCTGGCCGACGACTTCAACGCGAAGATCCGTGATCGGCTGGTCAGTGAAGTGCACCTGAGCTTCAACAATCGTGAGTTCGATCCGCAGTCGCCCTTCATTCAACAACGCCTGCAGGACTGCCTGCCGGTGTTGCTCGCTGACGATGACGTGGCGCATTTGTTCGGCACCTGCGTCGGTCGGGAGATCTACGTGATCGGCACCGGGCCGACCCTTGAGCAGCATTTCGAGCGACTGGCCGCCATTCGCGAGCGAGACGAGCGCCCGCTGTTCATTTGCGTCGATACCGCTTACCGGCCGCTGCGTGAGCACGGAATCGTGCCCGACTATGTGGTGAGTATCGATCAGCGCATCAGCTTCCGGCATTTGCCCTATGAAGAGTCCGACGGCATCCCGCTGGTGTATCTGCCCATGAGCGACCCTGAGGTACTGAGGGCCTGGAAGGGCAAGCGCTACGGCGGCTATTCGCTGAGCCCGGTCTATGCAGCATTGCGTGAGCAGCATCCAAGGGCACTGCTGCATGTGGGCGGCAGTGTGATTCACCCGGCGGTGGATCTGGCGGTGAAGATGGGCGCGGCGCGGATCACGCTGTTTGGAGCCGACTTTGCGTTTCCGATGAACAAGACCCACGCGGGCTGGAGTGATGGTGATCTGGGGCCATCGGTGAATCAGGCGCGGCACTGGGTGCGTGACGGCTTCGGTGAGCGGGTCAGTACTCAGCTCAATTTTCGCGGCTATCTGTGTGTGCTGGAGCGATACATCGCCAGTCAGCCGCACGTCGAGTTTTTCAACAGTAGCCGCGCAGGTGCGTTGATTGCCGGGACGCGTTTCAATCAGGAGTTCGTGCAATGAGTGCGCTGCAAGGCTGTGTCGACGAATGCCGGCGCTGTGCAGGCCTGTTTCGCCTGGGGCGTGATGTTGAAGCGGCGCTGGACATGGTGGATGTGTTCGAAGGTGCACAGCTTCTGCTGGTGTCCGCTCCGCCGGATGTCCAGCAGTCGTGGGCGCAAGTACTCACGCAAATGCTCGAATGTCAGGAGCGCCAGGACTGGCTCGGGCTCGCCGATTTCATGGAGTACGAATTGATCGGGTTGCTGGAAAAATCTGCGGTTTGAAGAAAGCCGACAGCACTGGCCCGCAGGTTTGCGCCACGGACGGTTTTATGGCGTCATTTTTTCGGGGGTGAAGTGCTGCTAAGTCTTTGTTTTCGCGGGGGTGGCAGGGTGATGGCAAAAATTTTCAAAAAAGCCCTCAAGCAACCTGCAAACCCGACGATAACTATTACGAAGGTTCTCTAGGCCATACCCGGCGGTTGCCAGGGCCGGAAGCCGCAGTACCCAACCAACGAGGAATTCGTCATGGCTTTAACAGTAAACACCAACACCACGTCGTTGAACGTTCAGAAAAACCTGAACCGCGCCTCCGACGCTCTGTCGACTTCGATGCAGCGCCTGTCTTCCGGCCTGAAAATCAACAGCGCTAAAGACGACGCCGCTGGCCTGCAGATCGCTACCCGCATGTCCTCGCAGATCCGTGGTAACACCCAGGCTATCCAGAACGCCAACGACGGTATCTCCGTTGCCCAGACCGCTGAAGGCGCTCTGCAAGCTTCGACCGACATCCTGCAGCGTATGCGTGAACTGGCTGTTAAAGCTCGTAACGGTACCAACGGCACTGCTGACCAGACCGCAACCAACGCTGAATTCGCTCAGATGTCTGACGAAATCACCCGTATCTCGGCTGCTACCAACCTGAACGGCAAAAACCTGCTGGACGGTTCGGCTGGTACTGTAACTCTGCAAGTTGGCGCCAACACTGGCTCCGCCAACCACATCGACCTGGTACTGAGCGGCAAGTTCGACGCCGTCAGCCTGTCGGTAGGTAGCGGTACTGTTGTTCTGACCGGTGCTACTTCGGCTGCCGCCGCTTCGAACATCGACAACGCGATCACCGCGATCGACGCTGCAATTGCGAACATCAACGCCACTCGCGCCGCTCTGGGTGCTTCGCAAAACCGTCTGACCAGCACCATCCAGAACTTGCAGAACATCACCGAGAACACCACTGCTGCACAAGGTCGCGTACAAGATACCGACTTCGCCGCAGAGACTGCTAACCTGACCAAGCAGCAAACCCTGCAACAGGCTTCGACCTCTGTTCTGGCTCAAGCCAACCAACTGCCTTCCGCTGTACTGAAGCTGCTTCAGTAATTTCGGAATGAGTTTGGCGGGGGAGTGCGCTTGCGTGCTCTCTCGCTTTTTCACGTTAAGAGGTGATGAGCATGGACATGAGCGTAAAGCTTAACGTGACTTATCCGGCTCCCAAACCAGCCAATACTGTCACTGACAAGCCGTCGGAAACGAAGCCGCAGGCTGCTGATGCCGTTGCTGCCGTGAAAGACAGTCAGGAAACGGATGAAAGCAAATTGAAGTTGGCGGTGCAGGAGATCGAGAAGTTCGTGCAGTCGATCAAGCGCAATCTGGAGTTCTCTATTGATGAGCATTCCGGGAAAGTCATCGTCAAAGTGATTGCAAGCGAGACGGGCGAAGTCGTACGGCAGATCCCCTCCGCAGAAGCGCTGAAGCTGGCAGACAGCCTCGCCAACGCGAGCCACGTGTTGTTCGACGCCAAAGTCTGATAGCTGGCATGAATCGTGTTTGAAGTTCTTTAGGCGCCTGCACGGGTCAAAAGACTGGCAACAACCCCAAGGGAGATGCACATGGCAAGTCCAATTTTACCGGGTACGGGCCTGGGTTCCGGCCTGGACATCGGTGCGATCGTTACTGCGCTGGTCAACGCGGACAAGTCGCCGAAGCAGACGCAGATCGATAACGCTACCAAAACCAACACGCTGAAGATTTCCGGTATCGGTACGCTGAAGAGCGCGCTGACCGCATTCCAGACAGCGATGACCAACCTGGGCAGCAAGACCAACCCTGCCTTTGCCGGTTACACGGCGACTTCGGGTACTCCTGCCGTGCTGGGCGTCTCTGCCGATAACACTGCAGTGTCGGGTACTTACAGTGTCGTTGTGAACAAGCTGGCCACCGGCTCGAAAGTCGCCAGTGCATCCTTTGCCGGCGGTGCTGCCAGTGCCATTCCGAGTGGTACCCTGAAAATCAGTCAGAATGGCACTGATTACAATGTCACGATCCCGGCCAATGCCACTTTGCAGAGCACTCGGGATGCGATCAACTCGGCTCAGGCCGTCAACGGTATTTCCGCCAACATCGTGACTGACAGCTCGGGTGCTTCGCGCCTGGTGATCAGTTCGAGCAAGACGGGCGCTGGTTCCGACCTGACGGTCAGCGGCATTGCCGGTCTGGAAATCGACGGCACCCAAACGATGGGGGCCAACCCGGCTGCCGGTGCTTCCGGTGCGGTCAACGGCCTCGCACAGGATGCGTCGTTGACCATCGACGGCCTGGCGGTGACCAGCAAGAGCAACACGGTTACCGGTGCTATCAGCGGTCTGACAATGAACCTGGTAACGGCCAGTCCGGGTACTCCGCCGACACCTGTCACGGTGACTGTCGACGGTAACACCAAAGGTTTGCAGGCGTCGGTTCAGGCGTTCGTCGATGCCTACAACACCTTGAAAAGCACCATCGACACCTTGTCCAAGGCGACCCCGGACGAAGATGGCAAGCTGACCGTTCAGGCGGCGTTCACCGGTGACTCCCTGGCGCGTTCATTGGTTGCCGATATCCGCGGGCAATTGACGGCCCCGAGTGCCACGGCAGGCAGTCCGATGGCCTATCTGTCGCAGTTGGGCGTCATGACTGACCGCAATACCGGTAACCTGACGTTCGACACGGCTGCGTTCAACAAGGCCATGTCCACGCCGGGCATGACCGGCAAAGTCCAGGACATGTTCACCGGCACCAACGACACCAATGGTCTGTTGACCCGCATGAGCAAGGCGGTCGATCCTTACCTGAAGGCTTCGCCCGATGGCAAGACCACGACCGGTCTGCTGGATCAGCGTCTGACCATCCTGAACAACAACACCAAAAACATCACCAGTCAGCAACTGGCGCTGGATCTGCGGGTCGCCAACCTGACCAAGACGTTGACTGCCAAGTACAACGCCATGGACTTGCTGGTAGGGCAGATGAAGGCCACGGCGAGCAACATTACTTCGTTCTTCAGCTCGCTGAACGCTCAGCAATCTGCGAAGTAACATGCAAGCGCGACAAAAACCCGGCTACGCTTTCGAGCGTGTGCCGGGTTTTTGTCTTATGGTCTAAAGTTTTTCGACTCGCAGGCGATACACTGTTCATACGAGTCATTGTGGCAAATGAGGTAGAACATGAATCCGATGTTAGCCCTTCGGCAATACCAGAAAGTTGGCGCCCACGCTCAGACGTCCGAAGCGAGCCCTCACCGTCTGGTACAAATGCTGATGGAAGGTGGCCTGGACCGCATCGCTCAGGCCAAGGGTGCGATCGAGCGCAAGGATATTCCAGCCAAGTGCACGTCGATCAGCAAGGCCATTGGTATCGTCAGCGGCCTGCGTGAAGGTCTGGATCTGGAAAAGTCCGCGGACATGCTGGCTGATCTTGATGGCCTTTATATCTACATGATGAAGCGTCTTGCCGAGGCGAACATCAGCAGCGACCCGCGCATTCTGGACGAGGTCGCCGGCTTGCTGAGCACGGTAAAGGAAGGCTGGGACGCCATCGCGCCTGCGCCCGCTCCTCAGTTCTAAGGAGATCACCATGAGTCTTGTATTGCAGCGAATCGAAGAAACCCGAGAGGCGTTGGTCGGTGCACTGGCCGAGCGCAACTGGGAGGCCATCGGTCAACTGGATCTCGATTGCCGTTCCTGCATGGAAGATGTCTTGAGTGAGGCTTCGCTGGATGAAGTGGCGCTGCGTGACAATCTTGAGGAGTTGCTGCATGTCTACAAGCAGCTTCTTGAGGTCGCCATGGGTGAGCGTCAGGCGATAGTCGACGAGATGTCGCAGATCACCCAAGCGCAGAACGCGGCAAAGGTTTACCATCTGTTTGGTTAATTAACCCTCAGTTAATCCAGACATGTGCGCCATAAATTTGACTGTGCACGGTTTTTTGACTTAACTAGTGGCTGTTTTCAGATTTCAGGCGTCTACAGGCACGAAGTGTCCTGCAAGCGTCTCGCTTGCCCCTCGTTTCGGGCATTGAGTTGACTAGGGAAGTTGCTATTGCATGTGGCGTGAAACCAAAATTCTGCTGATCGATGACGATAGCGTCCGCCGCCGCGACCTGGCGGTGATTTTAAATTTTCTTGGCGAAGAAAATTTACCCTGCGGAAGCCATGACTGGCAGCAGGCAGTCGGCTCTTTGTCGTCTAGTCGTGAGGTCATTTGCGTGCTGATCGGGACGGTCAATGCTCCTGGTGCGCTTTTGGGCCTGTTAAAGACACTCTCAACCTGGGATGAGTTCCTTCCGGTTTTGCTGATGGGCGATAATTCTTCGGTGGACTTGCCCGAAGACCAGCGCCGCCGGGTGCTTTCGACTCTCGAAATGCCGCCGAGCTACAGCAAATTGCTGGACTCCCTGCACCGTGCCCAGGTCTATCGCGAAATGTACGACCAGGCCCGCGAGCGCGGTCGTCATCGCGAACCCAATCTGTTCCGCAGCCTCGTCGGCACCAGCCGGGCGATCCAGCATGTGCGCCAGATGATGCAGCAGGTGGCCGACACCGACGCCAGCGTGCTGATCCTCGGCGAGTCCGGCACCGGCAAGGAAGTGGTTGCGCGTAACCTGCATTACCATTCCAAGCGTCGTGATGCGCCGTTTGTGCCGGTCAACTGCGGGGCGATCCCGGCAGAGCTGCTGGAAAGCGAACTGTTCGGCCACGAGAAGGGCGCCTTCACCGGCGCGATCACCAGCCGTGCCGGCCGCTTCGAGCTGGCCAATGGCGGTACGCTGTTCCTCGACGAAATTGGCGACATGCCGCTGCCGATGCAGGTCAAGCTGCTGCGCGTGCTGCAGGAGCGCACCTTCGAGCGCGTGGGCAGCAACAAGACCCAAAGCGTCGACGTGCGGATCATCGCCGCGACCCACAAGAATCTCGAAAGCATGATCGAGATCGGCACCTTCCGCGAAGACCTCTACTATCGCCTGAACGTGTTCCCGATCGAGATGGCGCCGCTGCGTGAGCGCGTCGAAGACATTCCGCTGCTGATGAACGAACTGATTTCGCGGATGGAGCACGAGAAGCGCGGTTCGATCCGTTTCAACTCCGCCGCGATCATGTCCCTGTGCCGCCACGGCTGGCCGGGCAACGTCCGCGAACTGGCCAACCTGGTGGAGCGCATGGCGATCATGCACCCGTACGGGGTGATCGGCGTGGTCGAACTGCCGAAAAAATTCCGCTACGTCGACGACGAAGACGAGCAAATGGTCGACAGCCTGCGCAGCGATCTGGAAGAGCGCGTGGCAATCAACGGCCACACACCGGACTTCACCGCCAACGCCATGCTGCCGCCGGAAGGTCTGGACCTGAAGGACTACCTCGGTGGTCTGGAGCAGGGCCTGATCCAGCAGGCGCTGGATGACGCCAACGGCATCGTGGCCCGTGCCGCTGAACGTCTGCGTATCCGTCGCACCACGCTGGTGGAGAAGATGCGCAAGTACGGCATGAGCCGGCGTGAAGGTGATGAACAGGCGGATGATTGACGCCTGTTTTTCAACTCCTTCATTTATAAGCAGTTTTTTTTAGGCACGGGTATTGCTACATCCCTCGCAACGTTCCGTTTAACTGACGGTCAGCCAAGCGAGAGAGCACAATGCCCCAAGCCTCCCAGATGTCTTCTGTTCCCGAGTCCTCGGGGCAACTGCCGTCCGTAGAGCAGGCCAGTCGGCAGGGTCTTGAGCAGGCGTTCGCGCTGTTCAACCAGATGTCGAGTCAATTGACCGACTCCTACAGCATGCTTGAGGCGCGGGTCACCGAGCTCAAGGGTGAGCTGGCCGTGGTCAGCGCCCAGCGCATGCAGGAGCTGGCGGAAAAAGAACGTCTGGCCAACCGTCTGCAAAATCTCCTTGATCTGTTGCCCGGTGGCGTCATCGTCATCGATGGTCACGGCATCGTGTGCGAGGCCAATCCGGCCGCCATCGATCTGCTGGGCCTGCCGCTGGAAGGCGAGCTGTGGCGCCATGTCATTGCCCGTTGCTTCGCGCCCCGTGAAGACGACGGTCATGAAATCTCCCTGAGAAACGGCCGACGCCTGTCGATTGCCACCCGTTCGCTGGACGCCGAGCCGGGGCAACTGGTGCTGCTCAATGACCTGACTGAAACCCGTCACTTGCAGGATCAACTGGCGCGTCACGAGCGCCTGTCGTCGTTGGGGCGCATGGTCGCCTCGCTCGCTCATCAGATTCGTACGCCGCTTTCCGCCGCGCTGCTGTATGCCAGTCATTTGACCGAGCAGGCGCTGCCGGTCGCCACCCAGCAGCGGTTTGCCGGGCGCCTCAAGGAGCGTCTGCATGAGCTGGAGCATCAGGTGCGCGACATGCTGGTATTCGCTCGCGGTGAATTGCCGCTGACCGACCGCATCACGCCCAATGCCCTGATGCAGTCGTTGCAGGCCGCCGCGCTGACCCATGTGCAGGATCTGCCAATTCGCTGGCAGTGCGACAGCCATGCAGGCGAGCTGCTGTGCAATCGTGACACGCTGGTCGGGGCAATCCTCAATCTGATTGAAAACGCGATTCAGGCCGGTGGCGGTGATGTGCGTCTGAAAGTGCATTGCTACACCCGCGACAACACCCTGCGCCTGTGCGTCAGTGACAACGGCGGCGGCATCGAGCCGGCGGTGCTGGCGCGGCTCGGCGAGCCGTTTTTCACCACCAAGGTCACCGGCACCGGCCTGGGCCTGACCGTGGTCAAGGCCGTGGCCCGTGCGCATCAGGGAGAATTGCAGCTGCGCTCGCGGGTCGGGCGCGGCACGTGCGCGCAGGTCGTCCTGCCGATGTTTTCCGCTGTACAGGGAGCTGAGTGAAGGTCATGGGCATCAAGGTTCTGCTGGTCGAGGATGACCGTTCATTGCGCGAGGCGTTGGCCGATACGCTGCTGCTGGCCGGTCACGACTATCACGCCGTGGGTTCTGCCGAGGAGGCGCTGAAAGCCGTGGAGTGCGAGGCGTTCAGCCTGGTGGTCAGCGACGTCAACATGCCGGGCATGGACGGTCACCAGTTGCTCGGCCTGCTGCGTACGCGCCAGCCGCAATTGCCGGTGCTGCTGATGACGGCTCACGGCGCTGTCGAGCGTGCGGTCGATGCCATGCGTCAGGGCGCGGCAGATTATCTGGTCAAGCCATTCGAGCCCAAGGCGCTGCTGGACCTGGTTGCGCGCCATGCCCTGGGCAACCTCGGCACAGCTGACGCAGAAGGGCCGGTTGCCGTCGAGCCGGCCAGTGCGCAGTTGCTGGATCTGGCGGCGCGGGTCGCCCGCAGCGATTCCACCGTACTGATTTCCGGCGAGTCCGGCACCGGCAAGGAGGTGCTGGCCCGCTACATTCACCAGCAATCCCATCGCGCCAGTCAGCCGTTCATTGCGATCAACTGCGCAGCGATCCCGGACAACATGCTTGAAGCGACATTGTTCGGTCACGAGAAAGGTTCGTTCACCGGCGCCATCGCGGCGCAGGCCGGCAAGTTCGAGCAGGCCGACGGCGGCACCATTCTGCTCGACGAGATTTCCGAAATGCCCCTGGGCCTGCAGGCCAAGTTGCTGCGCGTGCTGCAGGAGCGTGAAGTGGAGCGGGTCGGCGCACGCAAGCCGATCACCCTCGACATTCGTGTCGTCGCCACCACCAACCGTGATCTGGCGGGCGAAGTGGCGGCGGGGCGGTTCCGTGAAGACCTCTACTATCGCCTGTCGGTGTTTCCGCTGGCCTGGCGTCCGCTGCGTGAGCGCACCGCCGATATCCTGCCGCTGGCGGAGCGTTTGCTGGCCAAACACGTCAATAAAATGAAGCATGCGATGGCGAAGTTCTCGCCCGAGGCGCAGGCGTGCCTGATCGGTTATCCATGGCCGGGCAATGTGCGCGAGCTCGACAACGCGGTGCAACGGGCGTTGATTCTGCAGCAGGGCGGGTTGATCCAGCCGCAGGATTTCTGTCTCTCCGGGCCTGCGCTTTTCGCGCCATTGCCGGTGACAGTGCCGGCAGCGGCGGTCATTCGTGAGGTCGAGATCGAAGCGGATTCGGCCGGCGCGCTGGGCGATGACCTGCGTCGTCGCGAGTTCCAGATGATCATCGACACCCTGCGCACCGAACGCGGTCGACGCAAGGAAGCTGCCGAAAAACTCGGTATCAGCCCCCGTACATTGCGCTACAAACTGGCGCAGATGCGCGATGCCGGGATGGACGTCGAAGGGTATCTGTTCGCCACGTAAGCGGTGGCGCAAACGTTTGAAAACGCATTTCTCGAAGCGGTGCCCGTGAGCTGGCACCGTTGTTGCTAACACCTGAGTACCCGCCGAGTGAGTGTCAAAAAAATGCGGGCCGCCCAAGAGAGTAGACCATGAGCCAAGGTATTGAATTTAATCGGTTGATGATGGACATGAAGGCCATGCAAATGGACGCCATGTCGAAGCCGAAATCGACTGCAGCCGTCCCTGAAGTGGCGGGCAGCAGCTTTTCCGACATGCTCGGTCAGGCCATCAACAAAGTGAACGATACCCAACAGGCCTCGAGCCAATTGGCCAACGCGTTCGAAATCGGCAAGAGCGGCGTCGATTTGACGGACGTGATGATTTCCTCGCAGAAGGCCAGCGTGTCGTTCCAGGCTCTGACCCAGGTGCGCAACAAACTGGTTCAGGCTTATCAAGACATCATGCAGATGCCGGTTTAAGGACGAGATTGAGTCATGGCAGAAGCAGTCGCCGATAACGTTCCGGCCAAGGCCACCCCGATAGACGGCAAACCGCCGCTGTTCGGCCTGTCCTTCCTGGAAAACCTCTCCGAGATGACCATGCTGCGTCAGGTGGGCCTGTTGGTCGGCCTGGCTGCGAGCGTGGCGATTGGCTTTGCCGTGGTGCTGTGGTCGCAGCAGCCGGACTACCGGCCTCTATACGGCAGCCTTGCCGGTATGGACGCCAAACAGGTCATGGATACCCTGGCCTCCGCCGACATTCCTTACACCGTCGAGCCAAACTCTGGCGCCTTGCTGGTCAAGGCCGATGACCTGTCCCGTGCGCGACTGAAACTTGCCGCTGCTGGTGTCACTCCCAGCGACGGCAATATCGGTTTCGAGATTCTCGACAAGGAACAGGGTCTGGGCACCAGCCAGTTCATGGAAGCGACCCGTTACCGTCGCGGCCTCGAAGGCGAACTGGCCCGCACCATCTCCGCCCTGAACAACGTCAAGGGCGCACGCGTTCACCTGGCGATCCCGAAAAGTTCGGTGTTCGTGCGTGACGAACGCAAGCCAAGCGCTTCGGTACTGGTCGAGTTGTACTCCGGTCGTTCGCTGGAGCCTGGCCAGGTCGTTGCCATCATCAACCTGGTGGCCACTTCCGTTCCCGAGCTGAGCAAATCGCAGATCACCGTCGTCGATCAGAAGGGCAACCTGCTGTCGGATCAGGCTGAAAACGCCGAAATGACCATGGCCGGCAAGCAATTCGATTACAGCCGCCGCATGGAAAGCATGCTGACCCAGCGTGTGCACAATATCCTGCAACCGGTACTGGGTAACGATCGCTACAAGGCTGAAGTGTCGGCCGACATCGATTTCAGTGCTGTCGAATCCACCGCCGAGCAGTTCAACCCGGATCAGCCGGCGCTGCGCAGCGAGCAGTCGGTCAACGAACAGCGTACCGCCAGCAATGGCCCGCAAGGCGTACCGGGTGCCCTGAGCAACCAGCCGCCATCGCCAGCCTCGGCGCCACAAACCACCGGCGGCGCAGCAACTTCGACGAGCATGGTGCAACCTGGCCAGCCACTGGTTGATGCCAACGGTCAGCAGATCATGGACCCGGCCACCGGCCAGCCGATGCTAGCGCCGTACCCGGCGGACAAGCGTCAACAATCCACCAAGAACTTCGAACTCGACCGCTCCATCAGCCACACCAAACAGCAGCAGGGTCGCCTGAATCGCCTGTCGGTGTCGGTGGTGGTGGACGATCAGGTCAAGATCAACCCGGCCAACGGCGAAACCACTCGTGCGCCGTGGAGCGCCGATGAATTGGCGCGCTTCACTCGCCTGGTGCAGGACGCCGTCGGTTTCGACGCCAGCCGTGGCGACAGCGTCAGCGTGATCAACATGCCGTTCTCCGCCGAGCGCGGCGAAGTGATTGCCGATATTCCGTTCTACTCCCAGCCATGGTTCTGGGACATCGTCAAACAAGTGCTGGGTGTGTTGTTCATCCTGGTGCTGGTGTTCGGCGTGCTGCGTCCGGTGCTCAACAACATCACCGGTGGCGGCAAAGGCAAGGAACTGGCCGGTCTGGGCGGTGACGTGGAACTGGGTGGCATGGGCGGTCTGGATGGTGAACTGTCCAACGATCGCGTCAGCCTCGGCGGCCCGACCAGCATCCTGCTGCCGAGCCCGAGCGAAGGCTATGACGCTCAGTTGAACGCAATCAAGAGTCTGGTGGCAGAAGACCCGGGTCGTGTGGCTCAGGTCGTGAAAGAGTGGATTAACGCAGATGAGTGATAACCGAGCCGCCGTCGCCAAACTGTCCCGGGTCGATAAAGCCGCGATTCTGCTGCTGTCCCTGGGTTCGACCGATGCTGCACAAGTGCTGCGCCACATGGGCCCGAAAGAGGTTCAGCGAGTCGGCGTGGCCATGGCCCAGATGGGCAACGTCCACCGCGAGCAGGTCGAGCAGGTCATGAGCGAGTTCGTCGACATCGTCGGCGACCAGACCAGCCTGGGCGTCGGCTCCGACGACTACGTGCGCAAAATGCTCACCCAGGCCCTGGGTGAAGACAAGGCCAACGGCCTGATCGACCGCATCCTGCTGGGTGGCAACACCAGCGGCCTCGACAGCCTGAAATGGATGGAGCCACGCGCCGTAGCCGACGTGATCCGCTACGAGCACCCGCAGATTCAGGCGATCGTGGTTGCTTACCTCGATCCGGACCAGGCCGGTGAAGTGCTGGGCAACTTCGACCACAAGGTGCGTCTGGACATCATCCTGCGCGTCTCGTCGTTGAACACCGTGCAGCCGGCCGCACTGAAAGAATTGAACCAGATCCTCGAGAAGCAGTTCTCCGGCAACTCGAACGCCTCGCGCACCACCCTGGGTGGCATCAAGCGGGCGGCGGACATCATGAACTTCCTCGACAGCTCGATCGAAGGCCAGCTCATGGACTCGATCCGCGAAGTCGACGAAGACCTGTCCGGTCAGATCGAAGACCTCATGTTCGTGTTCAACAACCTGGCCGATGTCGACGACCGCGGTATCCAGGCGCTGTTGCGCGAAGTGTCTTCCGATGTGCTGGTGCTGGCCCTCAAGGGTTCGGACGAAGGCGTCAAGGAAAAGATCTTCAAGAACATGTCCAAACGTGCTGCCGAACTGCTGCGCGACGATCTCGAGGCCAAGGGCCCGGTGCGCGTCAGCGACGTGGAAACCGCGCAGAAGGAAATCCTCACCATCGCCCGCCGTATGGCCGAAGCCGGAGAAATCGTGCTCGGTGGCAAGGGCGGCGAGGAAATGATCTAACACCATGGGCAAGAACGACGACGATGTGACGGACCTGATCCGTGCCCGGGACGTCCGCGGCTTCGAAACCTGGGCCATCCCGAGTTTCGATCCGCCGCCACCGGAACCCGAGCCGGAGCCGGAGCCCGAACCGCCGGAAATGGAAGAAGTGCCGCTGGAGGAAGTCCAGCCACTGACCCTGGAAGAACTCGAAAGCATCCGTCAGGAGGCTTACAACGAGGGCTTTGCCATCGGCGAAAAAGAAGGTTTCCACAGCGCCACCCTCAAGGTGCGCCAGGAAGCCGAAGTGGTCCTCACCGCCAAGGTCAACAGCCTTGAGCAGTTAATGGTGAACCTGTTCGAGCCCATCGCCGAACAAGACACGCAGATTGAAAAGTCGCTGGTCGACCTCGTGCAGCACATCGCCCGTCAGGTGATCCAGCGCGAACTGGCCATCGACTCGACGCAGATCGAACACGTCATGCGCGACGCCCTCAAGCTGTTGCCGCTGGGCGTGGGCAATGTGCGGCTGTACGTCAATCCACAGGACTTCGAGCAGGTCAAAGCCCTGCGCGAACGCCATGAGGAAACCTGGCGCATCGTCGAGGACGAATCGCTGTTGCCGGGCGGTTGCCGGGTTGAAACCGAACACAGCCGGATCGATGCGAGCATCGAAACCCGTGTCGGTCAGGTCATGGCCAAGCTGTTCGATCAACTGCACGAACAAGCCTTGCACCCGGCCGAACCGGATCTGAGCCTCGACTTGCCGGAAACGCCGAAACCGGCCCCTGTCACCGACGAGCCGCTCGCGGACGCCCCCGATGCGCCTTGAACGCACCAGTTTCGCCAAGCGCCTGAGCACCTACGCCGAGGCCACCGAGATCCCCGGTGCGCCGATCCTCGAAGGGCGCCTGCTGCGCATGGTCGGCCTGACCCTCGAAGCCGAAGGCCTGCGCGCCGCCATGGGCACGCGCTGCATGGTGATCAACGACGACACCTACCATCCTTCTCAGGTCGAAGCCGAAGTCATGGGCTTCTCGGGCAGCAAGGTGTTCCTGATGCCGGTCGGCAGTGTTGCCGGTATCGCGCCGGGCGCCCGTGTGGTGCCGCTGGCCGATACCGGTCGTTTGCCGATGGGCATGAGCATGCTGGGTCGCGTGCTGGACGGCGCCGGACGTGCGCTGGACGGCAAGGGCGGCATGAAGGCCGAAGACTGGGTGCCGATGGACGGCCCGACCATCAACCCGCTCAACCGTGACCCGATCAGCGTGCCGCTGGACGTCGGCATCCGTTGCATCAACGGTTTGTTGACGGTCGGTCGCGGTCAGCGTCTGGGTCTGTTCGCCGGTACCGGTGTCGGTAAATCCGTCCTGTTGGGCATGATGACCCGCTTCACCGAGGCCGACATCATCGTCGTCGGCCTGATCGGTGAGCGGGGTCGGGAAGTTAAAGAATTCATCGAGCACATTCTCGGTGAAGAAGGCCTCAAGCGTTCCGTGGTGGTGGCGTCCCCTGCGGACGATGCGCCACTGATGCGTCTGCGTGCGGCGATGTACTGCACGCGCATCGCCGAATATTTCCGCGACAAGGGCAAGAATGTCCTGTTGCTGATGGATTCCCTGACCCGTTTCGCCCAGGCCCAGCGGGAAATCGCCCTGGCCATCGGCGAGCCGCCGGCGACCAAGGGTTATCCGCCTTCTGTTTTTGCCAAACTGCCGAAACTGGTGGAGCGCGCCGGTAACGCGGAGAGGGGCGGTGGTTCGATCACCGCGTTCTATACCGTGCTGTCCGAGGGCGATGACCAGCAGGACCCGATTGCCGACTCGGCGCGAGGCGTGCTCGACGGCCACATCGTGTTGTCCCGGCGCCTGGCCGAAGAAGGGCATTACCCGGCCATCGATATCGAAGCGTCGATCAGCCGTGTAATGCCGGCCGTGGTGCCGCCCGATCACATGGTCCGGGCGCAATTCTTCAAGCAGCTGTGGTCGCGTTACCAGCAGAGTCGTGACCTGATCAGTGTCGGTGCCTACGTCGCCGGCGGTGATCGCGAGACTGACCTTGCCATCAATCTGCAGCCACAACTGGTCAGATACCTGCGCCAGGGTCTGAACGACAGCATCAGCCTGGGCGAAAGCGAGGCCTACCTCGAAACAATTCTCGCCCCTGCGACCGGCGGGTAACCGGCCATGGCCCTGAGCCGCGCCGCGCGTCTGGCACCGGTGGTGGAAATGGCCGAAAAGGCCGAGAAAACCGCCGTGCAGCGTCTCGGGTATTTCCAGGGGCAGGTGAAAGTGGCCGAAAGCAAACTCGCCGACCTGCATGCCTTTCGTCTGGATTACTCCGAGCAGTGGATCGTGCGCGGCAGCACCGGGGTGACCGGGCAGTGGCTGCTCGGGTTCCAGGGGTTTCTGACCCAGCTCGATACGGCGGTCGACCAGCAACGGCAAAGCCTGCAGTGGCACCAGAACAATCTGGACAAGGCCCGCGAGGCCTGGCAACAGGCATTTGCCCGGGTCGAAGGCTTGCGAAAACTTGTACAACGCTATCGCGATGAAGCCCAGCGAGCCGAAGACAAGCGCGAGCAGAAGCTGCTGGACGAACTGTCCCAGCGCCTGCCGCGCCGTGATGCCTACTGACGGGTTGATCTCTGACAGTTTGCGGTGACTTCCTGCCTTGCCCCTTACCCTTGCAAGTGCTAAACCTTGTACAGGTTCGTCAATGACAAGGAAGCCAGTACATGTCAGTCGTTACAGAAGTTTCTCCGGATGGCCAAAAGCTGACGATCTCGATCAAGGGCCGGTTCGATTTCGGTCGCCATCAGGAGTTTCGCGAGTCCTACGAGCGACTCAATAAAAAGCCCGACTCCATCGTGGTGGATCTCAAGGATGCCACCTATCTCGACAGTTCGGCCTTGGGCATGCTGCTTCTGCTGCGCGATCATGCCGGCGGCGACGACTCGGACGTGCGGGTGGTCAACAGCAATTCGGATGTGCGCAAGATCCTCGCCATCTCCAACTTCGACAAACTGTTCGACATCAGTTGACGGCCATGCAGCCGCAAGAACCCCTGACGATCCTGATCGCCGAGGACAGCGCCGCTGACCGGCTGCTGTTGTCGACCATCGTGCGACGCCAGGGGCACGAGGTGCTGACGGCCACCAATGGGGCCGAAGCGGTCGAGGTATTTTCCCGTCAACAGCCGCATCTGGTGCTGATGGACGCGATGATGCCGGTCATGGACGGCTTCGAAGCCGCGCGGCAGATCAAGGTGCTGGCCGGTGAAAACCTGGTGCCGATCATATTCCTCACGTCGCTGACCGAAAGCGAAGCGCTGGTGCGATGCCTGGAGGCTGGCGGTGACGACTTTCTGGCGAAGCCATACAACCAGGTGATCCTGTCCGCCAAAATCAAGGCGATGGATCGCTTGCGTCGCCTGCAAGCCACGGTGCTGGAACAGCGCGACCTGATTGCCCGGCACCACGACTACCTGCTCAACGAGCAGCGGGTCGCCAAGGCGGTTTTCGACAAGGTCGCGCATTCCGGCTGTCTGAGTGCGCCGAACATCCGCTACCTGCAATCACCCTATGCGCTGTTCAACGGCGACCTGCTGCTGGCGGCCTACACGCCGGCCGGCGACATGCATGTGTTGCTCGGTGACTTCACCGGGCATGGTCTGCCGGCGGCGGTAGGGGCCATGCCCCTGGCGGAAGTGTTCTACGGCATGACTGCCAAGGGTTACGGGCTGGCCGAAACCCTGCGGGAAATGAACGCCAAGCTCAAGCGCATCCTGCCAGTGGACATGTTCTGCTGTGCCACGCTGCTCTGCCTGAGTTTTCAGCGGCGCAGCGTGGAGATCTGGAACGGCGGCATGCCCGACGGCTATCTGCATCGCATCGCCACGGGCGAGCGGGTACCGCTGGCGGCGCGGCACCTGCCTCTGGGGGTGCTCAGCCCGCAGGCCTTTGACGATCAAACCGAAGTGCTGTCGATGGCGGTGGGCGATCGGGTGTTCCTGTTGTCCGACGGAGTGATCGACACCTGCGACGCCAATGACCAGCTGTTCGGTGTCGAACGCTTGCAGCGGGTGTTTGCCGGCAATCGCCAGCCGGATCGGCTGTTCGCCGAGATCGAACAGGCGTTGCAGGATTTTCGCGGCGAAGCCCGGGACGATGTGAGCATGGTCGAGGTCAGCCTGCTGGAAATGGCGCAGGTCAATCCGCCGGCGCCGGTCTATTCCGACAGCGGTCAGTCGTGCCCGCTGGACTGGTCGGTGAGTTTCGAATTTCGCGGCGCCACGCTCAAACGCTTCAATCCTTTACCCTACCTGCTGCAATTGCTGCTCGAAGTGCATGGCTTGCGCACGCAGAGTGGCGCACTGTACAGCGTGCTCGCCGAGCTTTACTCCAATGCGCTGGAGCATGGGGTGCTGGGGCTGGACTCCAGCCTCAAGCGCGACGCTTCGGGTTTTGCCCGTTACTATGAACAGCGCAATGCGCGCCTCGATGCCCTGCAGGATGGATATGTGCGCGTGCATCTGGAGGTTCGCCCAGAGGGCGAGGGCGGTTGTCTCGTCGTGCGTGTCGAAGACAGTGGCAAAGGCTTTGACGTGGCTCGGGTGATGGAACGGCCGCTCGACGGTGTCCGCCTGTCGGGGCGCGGCGTCAGTCTGATCCGGCAATTGAGCAGGAATCCAAGCTGGTCGGACGATGGTCGTAGTGCTCGCGTGGAGTTTTTCTGGGAGGCTCTGGCATAATCCGCGCATTCTTGATCAAGGAGTGAACAAGTGACTGATGCCTGTGTAGATCGCGACGTACTGAGTGCGTTGCAAGAAGTCATGGAGGATGGCTATCCGGAATTGCTGGATACTTTCCTGGCAGATTCCGAAGCGCGCCTGCGTGAACTGCAAAAAACCGCCGATGCCGACGCCTTGTCGTCGGTGGCTCATAGCTTCAAAGGCAGTAGCAGCAACATGGGCGCCACCCGCCTGGCTGAGCTCTGTCAGGAGCTGGAACAGCACGCCAAAGACAAGAGCCCGTCCGAAATCATCAAGCTGGTGGCCGACATCCATGACGAGTTTGCGGATGTACGCCCCGTCTATGAAGCCGAGCGACAGCGCTCTCCCGCCCATTGAATCAACCGTCCGGCGTTTTTATCCGGCGCCGGACGAAACTGGCCCGGCACTTGCAGTCATCTCGTTCAACTGTACCTACGATCCCAGTGCAGCGGAGACCGTGCCATGCCTGCAACCCCTAACATTCTTATTCAGACTGCCGCCCAGGCCAAGGCGCAAGCCGCCTCTGCCAAACCGTCAGTGGTGGCCGCAGGCCCCGGGGACAAGGCTTCGAGCTTCGCTCAGGTGTTTGCCGATCAGGGGCAGAACAAGCCTGCCGTCACGGTCGATAACTCGGTAAAACCTGCACGTGACAAGGTCGCCGACAACAGCGGCAAGAAGGACGCTGGCAAGGACCAGTCTGCCGCTCCGGACGCCACGGTTGCCGATAGCGGCAAAGCCTTGCCCGCCGACAAAACCTCGTCGACCGCAACGGATGATTCGGTAGCCAGTGACGATACCTCCGATACGCCGACCGCGCCGGTCGCCGACACCACCCCGGTTGTGGATCCGACGCTGGACCCGGCGCTGATGCAGGTCGTTCAGCCGGTCGTCACGCCGCCGGTTGTCGCTGCACCGGTCGTTGAAACACCTCCGGTGAAGCCAGAGGCCCAGGCGCCGGCGGTGGCGGCATTGCCGGTGGCCGCTACTGCAACAGCACCTGCCGTTGACAGTGATTTCGATCCCGAGGCCGATCCACTCGATTCGATGCCGGCCTTGCGCATGGCGATGGAGCAGAGCGGTCACATTTCCGCGTCCAGCCAGTCGCAACCCAAGGCGACGCCGGCCCAGACCCAGGCTGACGGCGAGCTGACCTCGGCTCAGACTTTTGCCGCCGGCATGGCCAGCATGCTGGATGTGCAGGCCGACAAAGACAGCACCAGTCAGGGCGGCGAAAAAGCCTTCAGTGGTCTGATCGACGATGGTCTGAAAGACCTGAAATCCGCAACCAGCGATACTCGCGTCGATGATTTCGCCAACCGTCTGGCGGCACTGACCCAGGCGGCCACACCGAAAACCGCCAACGCGGTGCCGGTGAACCAGCCGATCGCCATGCATCAGAACGGCTGGACCGAAGAAGTGGTCAACCGCGTCATGTACCTGTCGAGCAACAACCTGAAGTCTGCCGATATCCAGTTGCAGCCGGCCGAACTGGGTCGCCTGGATATCCGGGTGAACATGGTGCCGGACCAGCAGACCCAGGTGACCTTCATGAGTGCTCACCCGAGCGTTCGCGAAGCGCTCGACGGCCAGATGCATCGCCTGCGTGACATGTTCACCCAGCAAGGCATGGGGCAGGTCGATGTCAACGTTTCCGACCAGAACCGTGGCTGGCAAGGGCAGGGTCAGGAGCAGGCGCAGCAGGGCCAGACGGGGCGCACCAGCGCCGCCGGCGGTCGCCTGGACTCTTCGGAAGAGGAGTTGACGCCAGCTGCCGTGGCTGAAGCGGCTGCTGCCACCACCCACGTGATCGGCTCCAGCGCCGTCGACTACTACGCCTGATTCGGCATTGAAAAAACTGTGGGAGCCAGCCTGCTGGCGATGGGTTCCTGATGGTCAACATAGATGTTGACTGCCAGGCCGCTATCGCCAGCAGGCTGGCTCCCACATTGTTTTGCTGTGCGCCCGATCCCTCCCTCCGACACTTCTGGCATAACACTTGCTCTTGCCTTGCCGTGCGACTGTGAAAACCCGATTAGTGACGGATTATTGGCATGGCGAAGAGCGAAGCAGCAGCAGTAAAAGACCCCGCAACCAAAGGCAAACTCAAGATGATCATCGCGATCGTGCTCGGGTTGCTGCTGGCCATCGGCGCGTCTGTGGGGGCGACGTGGTTCTTCATGCACAGCGCCCAGAGCAAACCTGCGGCTGCCGTGGAAACCGCTCCGGTCGGCAAGCAGCCGGCGATTTTCGAGCCGATGGCGCCGGCCTTCGTGGCCAACTACAACCAGAACGGCCGTCAGCGCTACATGCAGGTGAGCATCACCATGCTGGCGCGCAACCAGGCCGATCTGGAAGCGCTCAAAGTGCACATGCCGGTGATCCGCAACAACCTGGTGATGCTCTTCTCCGGTCAGGATTTCGCCACTTTGGCGACCCCGGTCGGCCAGGAGATGTTGCGCCAGAAGGCCACGGCCAGCGTCCAGGAAGTGGCGCAGAAAGAGCTGGGCAAAGTGGTGATCGAACAGTTGCTTTTCACTAATTTCGTACTGCAGTAGGAACACGACATGGCCGTGCAGGATCTGCTGTCCCAGGATGAAATCGACGCGCTGTTGCATGGCGTCGACGATGGTCTGGTACAGACCGATAACGCTGCCGAACCCGGCAGTGTCAAAAGCTACGACCTGACCAGCCAGGATCGCATCGTCCGTGGACGCATGCCGACTCTGGAAATGATCAACGAGCGTTTTGCCCGCTACACCCGCATCAGCATGTTCAACATGCTGCGCCGCTCGGCGGACGTTGCCGTCGGTGGCGTGCAGGTGATGAAGTTCGGCGAATACGTGCACTCGCTGTACGTACCGACCAGTCTCAACCTGGTCAAGATCAAACCCCTGCGCGGCACCGCGCTGTTTATCCTCGACGCCAAACTGGTGTTCAAGCTGGTGGACAACTTCTTCGGCGGCGACGGCCGTCACGCGAAGATCGAAGGGCGTGAATTCACCCCGACCGAACTGCGTGTGGTGCGGATGGTGCTGGAACAGGCGTTCGTCGACCTGAAAGAAGCCTGGCAGGCGATCATGGAAGTCAACTTCGAGTACATCAACTCGGAAGTGAACCCGGCCATGGCCAACATCGTCGGCCCGAGCGAAGCGATCGTGGTCTCCACGTTCCACATCGAACTCGACGGCGGTGGCGGCGACCTGCACGTGACCATGCCGTACTCGATGATCGAGCCGGTGCGCGAAATGCTCGACGCCGGTTTCCAGTCGGACCTCGACGACCAGGACGAGCGCTGGGTCAACGCCCTGCGCCAGGACGTGCTCGATGTCGACGTGCCGATCGGTGCCACCGTGGCTCGCCGCCAGTTGAAACTGCGCGACATCCTGCACATGCAGCCGGGTGACGTGATCCCGGTCGAGATGCCGGAAGACATGATCATGCGCGCCAACGGCGTGCCGGCCTTCAAGGTCAAGATGGGCTCGCATAAAGGCAACCTCGCGTTGCAGGTGATCGAGCCGATCGAGCGCCGCTGAAGCGGCGCAACACCCCTTACGCCTTTAACTGAATTGTTGCCCGCCGAGGACAAATGATGAACGACGAAATGAACGCCCAGGACGATCAGGCACTGGCCGACGAATGGGCTGCCGCCCTGGAAGAAACCGGTGAAGCCGGGCAGGCCGACATCGACGCGCTGCTGGCCGCCGACGCTGGCGTTTCGAGCTCCAACCGTCTGCCGATGGAAGAGTTCGGCAGCGTGCCGAAAAGCAACGAGCCGGTCAGCCTGGACGGTCCGAACCTGGACGTGATCCTCGACATCCCGGTGTCGATCTCGATGGAAGTGGGCAGCACCGACATCAACATCCGCAACCTGCTGCAACTCAACCAGGGTTCGGTGATCGAGCTTGATCGTCTGGCCGGTGAGCCGCTGGACGTGCTGGTCAACGGCACCCTCATCGCTCACGGCGAAGTGGTCGTGGTCAACGAAAAGTTCGGCATCCGCCTGACCGACGTGATCAGCCCAAGCGAACGCATCAAGAAGCTGCGCTGAGTGAAAAAGGTTCTGGGTTCCTTGCTGGCCGCGGTGCTGGCGCTGCCATTGACGGTCATGGCCGCCGAGCCTGCGGCTGCGACTGCCGCTGCGGCGTCTCCTGCGGCGCCCGCGATTGCTCCGGCGGTCAGCAGTGGCGTCGCCGGGCAATTGACGCAACTGGTGTTCGGCCTGCTGCTGGTGCTGGGGTTGATCTTCTTCCTCGCCTGGCTGCTGCGCCGGGTGCAGAACGCAGGGCCGGCGGGCAAGGGGCAGGTGATCGAATTGATCGGTTCCCGCGCGCTCGGTCCGCGTGATCGCTTGATGCTGGTTCAGGTCGGCAACGAGCAGATCCTGCTGGGCCTGAGTCCCGGCACCATCACTGCGCTGCACGTACTCAAGGAGCCGGTGGACGTGCCGGCCACCTCCGAAAAAGCGACTCCGGAATTTGCCCAGCATCTGTTGAAGATCCTCGGCAAGGATCAGAAGGATAAGAAGTAATGGGTGCGTTGCGCATCGTCTTGACCCTGGCCTTGATGTTGGCCGCGCCACTGGCGTTCGCCGCCGATCCGTTGTCGATCCCGGCGGTTACCCTGGGCACCAACGCCAACGGGGCGCAGGAGTATTCGGTCAGCTTGCAGATCCTGCTGATCATGACGGCGCTGAGCTTCATCCCGGCCGCCGTCATCCTGATGACCAGCTTCACCCGGATCATCATTGTCTTCTCGATCCTGCGTCAGGCCCTCGGCCTGCAACAGACGCCGTCGAACCAGATCCTCACCGGCATGGCGCTGTTCCTGACCCTGTTCATCATGGCGCCGGTGTTCGACCGGGTGAACAACGATGCGCTGCAACCGTACCTGGCGGAGAAGCTCACCGCCCAGCAAGCGGTGGAAAAGGCCCAGGTGCCGATCAAGGACTTCATGCTCGCGCAGACCCGCTCCAGCGATCTTGAGCTGTTCATGCGCCTGTCCAAGCGCACCGATATCGCGACGCCGGATCAGGCGCCGCTGACCATTCTGGTGCCGGCGTTCGTTACGTCTGAACTGAAAACCGCGTTCCAGATCGGCTTCATGATCTTCATTCCGTTCCTGATCATCGACCTGGTCGTGGCCAGTGTGCTGATGGCGATGGGTATGATGATGCTGTCGCCGCTGATCATTTCCCTGCCGTTCAAGATCATGCTGTTCGTGCTGGTTGACGGATGGGCGCTGATCATCGGCACCCTGGCCAGCAGTTTCGGAGGTGTTTCGCCATGACCCCAGAAGTAGCGGTCGACATCTTTCGCGAAGCCTTGTGGCTGACCACGATGATGGTCGCGATCCTGGTGGTCCCGAGTCTGCTGGTGGGCCTGCTGGTGTCGATGTTCCAGGCGGCGACGCAGATCAACGAACAGACCCTGAGCTTTCTGCCGCGTCTGCTGGTGATGCTGGTGACCCTGATCGTCGGCGGTCCGTGGATCATCCAGACCTTCATGGAATACATCATCCAGCTGTACAAAAACATTCCGCTGGTCATCGGCTAGGCCATGCAGTCGCTGCTTCAGTTGACCGACACCCAGATCAGTACCTGGGTGGCGACGTTCATGCTGCCGCTGTTTCGCATCGGCTCGATGCTGATGGTGATGCCGGTCTTCGGCACCACGCTGGTTCCCAAGCGCATCCGCCTGTACCTCGCACTGGCGATCACCGTGGTGATCTCGCCCAACCTGCCGCCCATGCCGGCGGTCAGTCCTCTCGATCTCAGCGGGCTGCTGATGATTGCCGAGCAGATTCTGGTCGGGGCGGTGCTCGGGTTCTCCCTGCAACTGTTCTTCCAGGCGTTTGTCATCGCGGGGCAGATCGTTGCGATCCAGATGGGCATGGGCTTCGCTTCGATGATCGACCCCACCAACGGCGTGTCGGTGGCGGTGATCGGGCAATTCTTCACCATGCTGGTGACGTTGCTGTTCCTCGGCATGAACGGTCACCTCGTGGTCTTCGAGGTGCTGACTGAAAGCTTCACCACGCTGCCGGTCGGCGCCGGTCTGATGACCGCGCATTACTGGGAACTGGCCGGCAAGCTCGGCTGGGTGCTCGGTGCGGCATTGATGCTGGTGCTGCCGGCGGTCACCGCACTGCTGGTGGTCAACATTGCGTTCGGCGTGATGACCCGGGCGGCGCCGCAATTGAACATCTTCTCGATCGGTTTCCCGCTGACTCTCGTCCTTGGCCTGTTCATTGTCTGGGTCGGACTGGCGGACATTCTCAACCAGTATCAGCCGCTGGCCGTCGAAGCCTTGCAGCTGCTACGCGAACTGGCACAGGCGCGCTGAGTCATGGCAGAGAGCGAGAGCGGTCAGGACAAGACAGAAGACCCCACGGAGAAGCGCAAGAAGGACTCCCGGGAAAAGGGTGAGATTGCGCGCTCCAAGGAACTCAACACCCTGGCGATCATGCTCGCCGGTTCCGGCGCGCTGCTGGTGTTCGGCGGGATGCTGGCGCAGGACCTGATGGAACTGATGCGCATGAACTTCACGCTGTCGCGCGAAGTGATCATGGATCAGGGCTCCATGGGCAAGTTCCTGATGAGTTCCGGGCTGTCAGCGCTGCTGGCGATTCAGCCGATCATGATCACCTTGCTGCTGGCGGCGTTTCTCGGGCCGATTGCTCTCGGTGGCTGGCTGTTCGCCGCGGGCTCTCTGGCGCCCAAGTTCAGTCGGATGAACCCGTTGTCCGGTATCAAGCGCATGTTCTCCATGAAGTCGGTGGTCGAACTGCTCAAGGCGCTGGCTAAATTCCTGATCATTCTGGCTGTGGCGCTGGTGGTGTTGTCCGGTGATGTCGACGACCTGCTGCGCATCGCTCATGAACCGATGGACCGGGCCATCATTCACAGTCTGCAAGTGGTGGGCTGGAGCACGCTGTGGATGGCGTGCGGATTGATCATCATCGCGGCCGTCGATGTGCCCGTGCAGATCTGGGAGAGCATCAAGAAGCTCAAGATGACCAAGCAGGAAGTGCGCGACGAGCACAAGGACCAGGAAGGCCGGCCGGAGGTCAAGCAGCGGATTCGTCAGGTCCAGCGCGAGATGTCGCAGCGGCGGATGATGGCGGCGATCCCGGAGGCCGACGTGGTCATCACCAACCCGACCCACTATGCCGTGGCGCTCAAGTACGACTCGGAGAAGGGCGGGGCGCCGGTGCTGCTGGCCAAGGGCACCGACTTCCTGGCGCTGAAAATCCGCGAGATCGCCACCGCCAACGAGGTGATGCTTCTGGAGTCGCCGGCCCTGGCGCGTTCGATCTACTACTCCACCGAGCTGGAAGAAGAGATTCCCGGCGGCCTGTACCTGGCGGTCGCTCAGGTACTGGCTTACGTCTACCAGATCCGCCAGCACCGCGCGGGCAAGGGCAAGTTGCCGGAACCGCTCAAGGACGACCTGCCGATTCCGCCGGATTTGCGGCGCGATTCCTGATAGTGATGAAGCAAAAAAAACCGCCTCCGGTTGAACCCGGTGGCGGTTTTTTTATGCCCGATGACCTGTGTTGGTTGTGAGGCCGCTTTCGCGAGCAGGCTCGCTCCCACAGGTGACCGCGTTCCATTGTGGGAGCGAGCCTGCTCGCGATGACGTCAGCCGCCACGACACATCTCTCAAGCCTTTACGTGGAAGTCTGCGACGACGGTAGTTCCAGATTATTCAGCACCCGATTCGCTGCCAGTTCCCCAAGCATGATCAGTTGCCCGATACCCGTCAGCGTCCTGCGCTGCGAGGCGGGCATGAGGTGGGCGAAGTCATTGGCGATGGTTCTGGCGGAGGCGAGGGTTTCGCAGAGCTCGACCAGCAGCTCTTCGTTTTTGAAGTCCGCGGTGACGGCAAACATCCGGCGGGTTCTGCGCGGTGGTGGCGTGGAGCCGGGCGGGCAGAGGTAGTGATCGAGGGCGCGGTCGGCGGCTTCGTGAAGCTTTCTGGAATCGAGGGATTCGTAGGGCGAGGCGGGGTCGGTTTCGGGTGGATTGGGAGTTGGTTTGATCATGGTGAAGCTCCTATAAAGTGGAGCCGCCAGGAACTGTCGCTAAACAGTAAGGTGGCGGCTGTACGCAGGTTAGCGAACCGGTTATAGGCACCCGGCAGACCCGAAGGTCTCCCGCATACAGCCACCATAGCGGAGTCGCAGGCATTGAGTCTGCGACAAGGCATGGAGCGCTGGTGCACCTATTTATGATTCGAGTCGCTAAACCCGATCGCTGATTCGTCAGCGACCGACCCACAATAGAACCCGACCCCAAGGCGCACAAGCCGGCGGATTCTGGCGTAGCTGTAGGCAATGGCGCAAGAATTCGTAGCCTCGAAGGCGTGTCTGAAGGTGTCTTTTAAACACCCGAGTTTAAAAGGCATTTTGTGCTGGCTTCTCGGGCCTCTTCGCGAGCAGGCTCGCTCCCACATTTGGAATGGCATTTCCCTGTGGGAGCAACGGTGCGACGATTCGACCTGCTCGCGAAGGCGACACCCCGCTCAGCAGAAAAACCACGCTCAAACCCCTCTGTTTCAATCATCGGCAAAAGTTGGAAGGCTTCTTGCAGTAGCCGCCGTGCGCCCGCTCGGGGCGTCAAAAGTTTGCTTTAAAGGAACGGGGAAAACCGGTGGATCGCTCTCAGTTAATCAACAGTGCCCGCAGTAACCTGACGGAGCTCAGCCGGGGCAATCTGGGTGTGCCGCTGTTGCTGTTGGTCATGCTGGCGATGATGATGTTGCCGGTGCCGCCGTTCCTGCTCGACGTGTTCTTCACCTTCAACATTGCCCTGTCGATCGTCGTGCTGCTGGTCTGCGTGTACGCCTTGCGGCCACTGGATTTTGCGGTGTTCCCGACGATCCTGCTGGTGGCGACGCTGCTGCGACTGGCGCTGAACGTGGCGTCGACGCGGGTGGTGATGCTCCACGGTCAGGACGGCCACGCCGCTGCCGGTAAGGTGATCCAGGCTTTCGGTGAGGTGGTGATCGGCGGTAACTACGTGGTCGGTATCGTGGTCTTCGCGATCTTGATGATCATCAACTTCGTCGTGGTGACCAAGGGTGCGGGGCGGATTTCCGAGGTGAGCGCGCGCTTCACCCTCGATGCGATGCCCGGCAAACAAATGGCGATCGACGCCGACCTCAACGCCGGCCTGATCGACCAGGCCCAGGCCAAGGCCCGCCGTCAGGAAGTGGCCCAGGAAGCAGAGTTCTACGGTTCGATGGACGGTGCCAGCAAGTTCGTCCGCGGTGACGCCATCGCCGGCCTGCTGATTCTGTTCATCAACCTGATCGGCGGTATGGCGGTCGGTATCTTCCAGCACAACATGACATTCGCTGATGCGGGCAAGGTTTACGCCTTGCTGACCATCGGTGACGGTTTAGTGGCGCAATTGCCATCACTGTTGTTATCTACAGCTGCAGCGATCATGGTGACCCGTGCTTCCGGTTCGGAAGACATGGGCAAGCAGATCAATCGCCAGATGTTCGCCTCGCCGAAAGCGCTGGCGGTAGCGGCCGGTCTGATGGCGGTCATGGGCCTGGTGCCGGGCATGCCGCATTTCTCGTTCCTGACCATGGCCGCCCTGGCTGCCGGTGGCGCATACCTGTTCTGGAAGAAGCAGAACGTGGCCAAGGTGCAGGCGCTGGAAGAGGTCAAGCGTCAGCAGGAACTGCTGCCTTCGCCGGCCCGCGCCATGGAAACCAAGGAGCTGGGCTGGGACGACGTGACGCCCATCGACATGATCGGCCTGGAAGTCGGCTATCGCCTGATTCCGCTGGTGGATCGCAACCAGGGCGGCCAGTTGCTGGCGCGGATCAAGGGCGTGCGCAAGAAGCTCTCGCAGGATCTGGGCTTCCTGATGCCGACCGTGCACATCCGCGACAACCTCGACCTGGCACCGAGCGCCTACCGCCTGACCCTGATGGGCGTGATCCTGGCCGAAGCCGAGATCTACCCGGATCGCGAACTGGCGATCAACCCGGGGCAGGTCTACGGCACGCTCAACGGCATTACCGCCAAAGATCCGGCTTTCGGCCTGGAGGCTGTGTGGATCGAAGTCAGCCAGCGCGCCCAGGCGCAATCGCTCGGCTACACCGTGGTGGACGCCAGCACCGTGGTCGCCACCCACTTGAACCAGATTCTGTACAAGCACTCCAGCGAGCTGATCGGCCACGAAGAAGTGCAGCAACTCATGCAATTGCTGGCCAAGAGCTCGCCGAAACTGGCGGAAGAGCTGGTGCCGGGTGTGGTCACGTTGTCGCAGCTGCTGAAAGTGTTGCAGGCGCTGCTGGCCGAACACGTGCCGGTGCGCGACATCCGCAGCATTGCCGAAGCCATCGCCAACAATGCCGCCAAGAGTCAAGATACCGCCGCTTTGGTGGCCGCTGTGCGGGTTGGCGTATCCCGTGCAATCGTCCAAAGCATTGTAGGGACTGAGTCCGAGCTGCCAGTCATCACGCTGGAGCCAAGGTTGGAACAAATATTGCTCAATAGTCTGCAGAAGGCAGGACAAGGCTCGGAAGAGGGCGTTCTGCTTGAGCCAAGCATGGCCGAGAAGCTGCAACGTTCGCTCATCGAAGCGGCGCAGCGTCAGGAAATGCAAGGTCAGCCGGTGATCCTGTTGGTAGCAGGCCCGGTTCGCGCGATGCTCTCGCGCTTTGGTCGCCTGGCAGTTCCCGGACTGCATGTGCTGGCCTACCAGGAAATTCCGGACAACAAGCAAGTGACCATCGTTGCGACAGTAGGGCCCAACGGCTGAGGTAGTGGTTTATGCAAGTTAAGCGTTTTTTCGCCGCCGATATGCGTCAGGCCATGAAGCTGGTTCGTGATGAGCTGGGCGCTGATGCCGCCATCATTGGCAACCGCCGCATTGCCGGCGGCGTCGAGCTGACGGCGGCGCTGGATTACAAACTGTCGGCGCTGGCGCCACGGGTTCCGAACATGGAACTCGAAGACGAGCTGCGCAAGACTCAGTCGCGCATCGTCACTGCCCAGGCCGAGCTGAGCATGCGTGGTGAGGCCGACGGCAGCACCAATCGCCAGTTGTTCTCCGGTCTGCCATTGACCGCCGGCCTGCCGCTGACAGCAGCCGAGCCTCTGACAGAACCGACGTACGCCGCACCGGTCCGTCCAGCCCCGGCCCCTGCGCCGGTTGCCGCTGGCGTCGATCCGCGTGCGCTGGATTCGATGCGTTTCGAACTCAACAGCCTGCGCGAGCTGATGGAAGTGCAGCTCGGCACCCTGGCCTGGAATCAGCTGCAAGGCAGCCGTCCGGCCCAGGCGAACCTCTATCGTCGTCTGCAGCGCATCGGTCTGTCCGGCCCGTTGTCCCGCGACCTGCTGGCGCTGACCAGCGATATCGAAGAGCCTCGTCAGGCCTGGCGCATGCTGCTCGCGCACCTGGCGCGGATGATCGCCACACCGGAAGTCGAGCCGCTGGAAGAGGGCGGTGTGATTGCCATGGTCGGCCCGGCCGGCATGGGCAAGACCACCACCCTCGCCAAACTGGCTGCCCGTTACGTGCTCAAGTACGGCGCGCAGAACATTGCGCTGGTGAGCATGGACAGTTTCCGTATCGGTGCTCAGGAACAGTTGAAAACCCTGGGCCGGATCCTCAATGTGTCGGTGACCCACGTCGACCCGGGCCAGTCCCTGGTGCAGGCGCTGGATCCACTGCTGCGCAAACGCGTGGTGCTGATCGACACCGCCGGCCTGCAGGCCAGCGATCCGGCACTGCGCATGCAGCTGGAAAGTCTGGCCGGTCGTGGCATTCGGTCGAAAAATTATCTGGTGCTGGCAACCACCAGCCAGAAACAGGTTCTAACCGCCGCTTATCACAGTTACAAGCGTTGCGGGCTCGCCGGGTGCATCCTGACTAAACTGGATGAGACGGCCAGCCTTGGCGAAGTGCTGAGCCTGGCGATCAGTCATGAACTGCCGGTCGCCTACCTGACCGACGGCCCACGGATTCCGGATGATCTGCATCTGCCGCGCCGTCATCAATTGGTCAGCCGCGCCGTCAGCGTGCAAATGCAGGAAGAACCCAGCGAAGAAGCCATGGCTGACATGTTCGCTGATATCTACCACAGCCCGACCAAGCAGGTTGGCTGAGGTAATGAACAGTTTTTGTACCTACATCGATGGTCTGCCACGCATTGTTCCGGTTGTGAACGCGCAGCCAGTAATGTGGCCTCCGTCTATGCAAGACAAGGTAAAGAAATAACATGGGCAGCATGCATCCCGTACAGGTGATCGCGGTGACCGGCGGCAAAGGTGGCGTCGGCAAGACTAACGTGTCAGTGAACTTGTCCCTGGCGCTGGCAGAGCTTGGCCGTCGGGTCATGCTGCTGGATGCCGACCTGGGTCTGGCGAACGTCGACGTTCTGCTGGGCCTGACGCCCAAACGTACTTTGGCCGATGTGATCGAGGGCCGCTGCGAGCTGCGCGACGTGCTGTTGCAAGGTCCCGGCGGGATCCGCATCGTGCCGGCCGCTTCCGGCACGCAAAGCATGGTTCACCTGAGCCCGGCCCAGCATGCCGGCCTGATCCAGGCGTTCAGCGACATCGGTGACAATCTCGACGTGCTGGTGATCGACACCGCTGCGGGTATTGGTGACTCGGTAGTCAGTTTTGTTCGCGCTGCGCAAGAAGTGTTGCTGGTGGTCTGCGACGAGCCGACCTCGATCACCGACGCCTACGCGCTGATCAAGCTGCTCAACCGCGATTACGGCATGAACCGCTTCCGCGTCCTGGCCAACATGGCCCAGAGCCCGCAGGAAGGTCGCAACCTGTTCGCGAAGTTGACCAAGGTCACGGATCGCTTCCTCGACGTCGCCTTACAATACGTCGGTGCGGTGCCTTACGACGAAAGCGTGCGCAAGGCGGTGCAGAAGCAGCGTGCGGTCTATGAAGCCTTCCCGCGTTCCAAGTGCGCACTGGCATTCAAGGCGATCGCGCAAAAGGTCGACACCTGGCCGCTGCCCGCCAACCCGCGCGGCCATCTCGAATTTTTCGTCGAGCGCCTCGTGCAGCAAACGGCAGGACCTGTGCTATGACCGCCAGCGGTATGAACCTTTACAAAAAGTCGGCGCGTGATGCGCAGTACGAGCTGATCGAGCGTTACGCGCCACTGGTCAAACGCATCGCCTACCACTTGCTGGCGCGGCTGCCGGCCAGTGTGCAGGTCGAAGACCTGATCCAGGCCGGGATGATCGGCCTGCTCGAAGTCTCGACCAAATACGACGCCAGCAAGGGCGCCAGTTTCGAAACGTACGCGGGCATCCGGATCCGCGGCGCGATGCTCGATGAAGTACGCAAGGGGGACTGGGCACCGCGCTCGGTTCACCGCAATACCCGTATGGTCAGCGACGCGATTCGCTCGATTGAAGCTAAAACCGGCCGTGACGCTAAAGATCACGAGGTTGCGGCCGAACTCCAGTTGAGTCTCGACGATTACTACGGGATTTTGAACGACACCCTGGGCAGCCGACTGTTCAGTTTCGACGACCTGTTGCAGGACGGCGAACACGAAGGGCTGCACGAGGATGGCGCCAGTGCTCATCTTGAGCCGTCACGCGATCTGGAGGATGAACGCTTCCAGGCGGCGCTGGCGGACGCGATTGCCAATTTGCCGGAGCGTGAGCGACTGGTGTTGGCGCTGTACTACGACGAAGAACTGAACCTCAAGGAAATCGGTGAAGTCCTTGGCGTCAGTGAATCGCGGGTCAGCCAGTTACACAGCCAGTGCGCGGCCCGCTTGCGGGGGCGTTTGGGGGAGTGGCGAGCGCGCTGAAGGCAGTGTGGGGACACTGCGAACGAGGCTGGTGCGGTGGTGAACGGCACCGGTCTTGCTCTGTTGTGCTCCAGACAGTCGTCGAGTGCTTTGCCGGATTGATTGAAATGGCGCGTTCAGGTGCTGGACGCGTTTAAGACTGCTTGGAGGTCGAATTGAACAAAGACATGAAAATCCTCATCGTTGATGACTTCTCAACGATGCGGCGGATCATCAAGAACCTGTTGCGTGACCTCGGGTTCACCAACACCGTTGAAGCCGACGATGGCACCACCGCCATTCCGGTGCTCAACAGCGGCAGCATCGACTTTCTGGTGACCGACTGGAACATGCCCGGCATGACCGGTATCGACCTGCTGCGTCACGTGCGCGCCGATGAAAAACTCAAGCACCTGCCGGTGCTGATGGTGACCGCTGAAGCCAAGCGCGAGCAGATCATCGAAGCGGCCCAGGCCGGCGTTAACGGCTACGTGGTCAAACCTTTCACGGCTCAGGCGCTGAAAGAAAAAATCGAGAAGATTTTCGAACGCATCGGCTGATGACGCGCGGGGGAGCTATGGAGCATAAAGAATCTTCACAGGGCGACTTTGAGTCGACGCTGAAAAAACACGCGGTCGAACTGGTCGAAAGCCTTGAAAAAGGCAGGTTCGGCGACGCTGTGCAACTGATCCATGAGCTCAATCAGACCCGTGACCGTGGCCTGTACCAGGAAGTCGGCAAGCTCACGCGCGAACTGCACAGTGCAATCGTCAACTTCCAGATCGACCCGCACATGCCGCAGGCCGAGGAAGTGTCGCAGATCACTGATGCGACCGAGCGCCTGGGCTATGTGGTCAAGCTGACCGAAGCCGCGGCCAACCGCACCATGGATCTAGTGGAAAGCGCCACGCCGGTGGTCAATGGTCTGGCTGATGAAGCCCAAGCGTTGAGTGCCGACTGGGGACGTTTCATGCGCCGTGAAGTCGGGGCTGAAGAGTTCCGCGAGCTGGCGCGTCGGGTCGACGGTTTTCTGGCACGCAGCAGCGCGGACAATCGCGCGGTGTCGAGCAACCTCAACGACATTCTGCTGGCCCAGGATTACCAGGACCTCACCGGTCAGGTGATCAAGCGCGTGACCCAACTGGTCACCGAAGTCGAAAGCAATTTGCTCAAACTCGTCCTTATGGCCAGTCAGGTTGACCGCTTTGCGGGCATCGAACATGACCGTGCGGCGATGCTCGCTGAAAAAGATCCACAAAAACATCTCTCGCAGGGTGAAGGTCCGCAGATTCATGCCGATAAACGAGAAGACGTTGTGTCCGGTCAGGACGATGTGGACGATTTGCTATCCAGCCTTGGATTTTAGTTTTCTGGGTTTTTAGACCTGTAGGAGCACCCCATTAATGAGCTTCGGCGCCGATGAAGAGATCCTTCAGGATTTCCTGGTTGAGGCCGGCGAGATTCTTGAGCAACTGTCCGAACAACTGGTCGAGCTGGAAAGCCGCCCGGATGACGCAGATCTGCTCAACGCAATTTTTCGCGGTTTCCACACTGTAAAAGGGGGCGCCGGCTTCCTTCAGCTCAACGAGCTGGTGGAGTGCTGTCACATCGCCGAAAACGTGTTCGACATCCTGCGCAAGGGTGAGCGTCGCGTAGATGCAGAACTGATGGACGTGGTGCTCGAAGCGCTGGACTCGGTGAACAGCATGTTCGGCGAAGTCCGCGATCGCAGCCCGATTACCGCGGCAACCCCGGAACTGCTGGCCGCCCTGGCGCGTCTGGCCGAACCGCAATCGGCGGATGAAGCCCCGGCTTCGCCTGTGGCCGAGATGATCGAAGAGCTGGTCGTTGAAAACGAAACCGGCGACTCCGGCGACATCACCGATAACGAATTTGAACAGTTGCTGGACTCGCTGAACGCCGTCAAGGCCGAAGCCGAAGCCCCGGCGGCTGCCGCTGCGCCGGCTTCCGACGAAGCGGCCAGCGATGAAATCACCGACGCCGAGTTCGAGTCGCTGCTCGACCAGTTGCACGGCAAGGGCCAGTTCGCGGCCGATGCCGTGGCACCGGCTGCCGCGGCGCCTGCGGCTCCGGCGGCGGGCGACAGCTCGGACATCACCGACGACGAATTCGAAGCCTTGCTCGATCAATTGCACGGCAAGGGCAACTTCGCCGTCGATGCGCTGGAGTCGGCGATTGCGTCCGTCCCTGCGAATGCAAATGCTGCCCCGGCAGCGGCGGCGGCCGGTAGCGATCTGATCACCGACCACGAGTTCGAATCGCTGCTCGACGATCTGCATGGCAAAGGCAAGTTCACGGACGTCAACACCGGTGCCGTCGTGACGGCCGGCAATGCTTCGGCGGTTGCAGCGCCTGCCGCCAAGGCCCCGGCCGCTGCAGCTAAACCTGCTGCGAAAGCGCCTGAGCCCAAAGCCGAACCGGCCAAACCGGCTGCCGCTGCTGCACCGGCTCCGGCCCGTGCTCCGGCGACTCCACCACCGGAAAAACCGGCGAGCGAAGCCGAGACCACCGTGCGTGTGGACACCGCACGTCTCGACGAAATCATGAACATGGTCGGCGAGCTGGTACTGGTGCGTAACCGTCTGGTGCGCCTGGGCCTGAACAGCGGCGACGAGTCGATGCAGAAGGCCGTGTCGAACCTCGACGTGGTTACCGCCGACCTGCAGACCGCTGTCATGAAGACCCGGATGCAGCCGATCAAGAAAGTTTTCGGCCGCTTCCCGCGTCTGGTTCGCGACCTCGCGCGTCAGCTCAAGAAAGAAATCAACCTGGAACTGGTGGGCGAAGAGACCGACCTCGACAAGAACCTCGTCGAGGCACTGGCCGACCCGCTGGTCCACTTGGTGCGCAACGCGGTCGACCACGGCATCGAGTCGCCGGAAGAACGCGAAGCGTCGGGCAAGGCTCGTGGCGGCAAGGTAATCCTGGCCGCCGAGCAGGAAGGCGACCATATCCTGCTGTCGATCTCCGACGACGGCAAAGGCATGGACCCGAACGTCCTGCGCGCCATCGCCGTGAAACGCGGTGTGATGGACAAGGATGCCGCCGACCGCCTGAGCGACACCGAGTGCTACAACCTGATCTTCGCCCCGGGCTTCTCGACCAAGACCGAGATCTCCGACGTGTCCGGCCGTGGAGTCGGCATGGACGTGGTGAAGACCAAGATTTCCCAGCTCAACGGTTCGATCAACATCTACTCGACCAAGGGCGCCGGCTCGAAAATCGTCATCAAGGTGCCGCTGACGCTGGCGATCATGCCGACCCTGATGGTGATGCTCGGCAACCAGGCGTTCGCGTTCCCGCTGGTGAACGTCAACGAAATCTTCCACCTCGACCTGTCGACCACCAACGTGGTGGACGGCCAGGAAGTGGTGATCGTGCGGGACAAGGCGCTGCCATTGTTCTACCTCAAGCGCTGGCTGGTCAGCTCCGCCGCTCACGAAGAGCAGCGCGAAGGCCATGTGGTGATCCTTTCGGTGGGCACCCAGCGGATCGGCTTCGTCGTCGATCAACTGGTCGGCCAGGAAGAAGTGGTCATCAAGCCATTGGGCAAAATGCTGCAGGGAACCCCGGGCATGTCCGGCGCCACCATTACCGGTGACGGCCGCATTGCGCTGATTCTCGATGTTCCAAGCATGCTCAAGCGTTACGCCGCACGGCGTATTTGAATCCGGGGCAGCGGGGCGACAACGTCCCGCTGCACCTAATGGAGTGTTTATGGCAGTCAAAGTCCTGGTGGTGGACGATTCGGGTTTTTTCCGCCGCCGCGTCTCGGAAATTCTTTCAGCGGATCCGAGCATCCAGGTTGTCGGTACGGCAACCAACGGTAAAGAGGCGATCGATCAGGCCCTGGCCCTCAAGCCGGACGTGATCACCATGGACTACGAGATGCCGATGATGGATGGCATCACGGCGGTGCGGCACATCATGCAGCGCTGCCCGACCCCGGTGTTGATGTTCTCCTCGCTGACCCATGAAGGCGCCCGGGTGACCCTGGATGCGCTGGATGCCGGCGCGGTGGATTTCCTGCCGAAGAATTTCGAAGACATCTCGCGCAATCCGGAGAAGGTCAAGCAACTGCTGTGCGAGAAGGTGCACAGCATCTCGCGCAGCAACCGTCGTTTCAGTGCCTACAGTGCGCCGGCGCCAGCCGCCGCACCGGCACCTGCGCCGACTCCGGCAGCGGCGCCGTCGAGCTTTGGCAGCCACAGTGCACCGGCTCGTCCGGCACCGGCGCCTGCCCCGGCTCGCGCTCCAGCAGCCAGCGCTTCGTCGCCGGCGCCGAAACGCAAGGCCTACAAGCTGGTGGCAATCGGCACCTCGACCGGTGGCCCGGTTGCGCTGCAGCGGGTTCTGACCCAGTTGCCGGCCAACTTCCCGGCGCCGATCGTGCTGATCCAGCACATGCCGGCCGCCTTCACCAAGGCCTTCGCCGAGCGTCTGGACAAGCTGTGCCGCATCAGCGTCAAGGAAGCCGAGGATGGCGACATCCTGCGTCCGGGCCTGGCGCTGCTGGCGCCGGGTGGCAAGCAGATGATGATCGACGGCCGTGGCGCGGTGAAAATCCTGCCGGGCGACGAACGTCTGAACTACAAGCCTTGCGTGGACATCACTTTTGGTTCCGCAGCGAAATCCTACAGTGACAAAGTTCTGGCGGTCGTGCTGACCGGCATGGGCGCCGACGGTCGCGAAGGCGCGCGTCTGCTCAAACAGGGCGGCAGCACCGTCTGGGCCCAGGACGAAGCCAGCTGCGTGATCTACGGCATGCCGATGGCGATCGTCAAAGCTGACCTCGCGGATGCGGTGTACGGTCTGGACGATATCGGCAAGCACATCGTCGAGGCGTGTATCTGATGGATGTCCTAAGCCTTATCGGGATCATCATGGCGTTTGTCGCCATCATCGGCGGCAACTTCCTTGAAGGCGGTCACCTCGGCGCACTGGCCAACGGCCCGGCGGCGCTGATCGTGCTCGGCGGGACCATCGGTGCCGCCTTGCTGCAATCGCCGATGAGCGCGTTCAAGCGTGCCATGCAGATTCTCGCGTGGATCTTTTTCCCGCCGCGTGTGGATCTGGCCGGCGGCATCGACCGCGTCGTCAACTGGAGCCTCACCGCACGCAAGGAAGGCCTGCTGGGCCTGGAAGGCGTGGCGGATGCCGAACCTGACGCCTACTCGCGCAAAGGCCTGCAACTGCTGGTCGATGGCGCCGAGCCGGAAGCGATCCGCAGCATCCTCGAAGTGGATTTCTACACCCAGGAAGCCCGCGACATCGAAGCCGCCAAGGTCTTTGAAAGCATGGGCGGCTACGCGCCGACCATCGGTATCATCGGTGCGGTGATGGGCCTGATCCACGTGATGGGCAACCTGGCCGATCCGTCGCAACTGGGCAACGGCATCGCCGTGGCATTCGTCGCTACCATCTACGGTGTGGCCAGTGCCAACCTGGTGTTGCTGCCGGTCGCCGCCAAGCTCAAGTCAATTGCGTTGCGACAGTCGCGTTATCGCGAAATGTTGTTGGAAGGTATTTTGTCGATCGCTGAAGGTGAAAACCCACGCTCCATCGAGTTGAAGCTTCAGGGCTTCATGGATTAAGGGACTAACCTCATGGCACGTCGTCGCCAGCATGAAGAGCACGTAAACCATGAACGTTGGCTGGTTTCCTACGCCGACTTCATCACCTTGCTCTTTGCCTTTTTCGTGGTGATGTACTCCATCTCGTCGATCAACGAAGGCAAGTACAAGGTCATCTCCGAAGCGTTGATCGGAGTCTTCACCGACTCCGACCGCTCGCTCAAGCCGATCCCGATCGGTGAAGAACGCCCGAAAACCGTGACCCCGGCCAAGCCGCTGGTCAAGGACAGCGAGCAGGTCGATGCCGGCATCGCCGGGGCTAGCGATCCGCTGAAAAGCATCGCCGACGATATCAGCGCCGCGTTCGGCGACCTGATCGCGAGCAACCAGATGACCGTGCGCGGCAATGAGCTGTGGGTCGAGATCGAACTCAACTCCAGCCTGTTGTTCGGCAGCGGTGATGCGATGCCGAGCGACATCGCGTTCAACATCATCGACAAGGTCGCGGCGATCCTCAAACCGTTCGACAACCCGATCCACGTCGAAGGCTTCACTGACGACCAGCCAATCCGCACCGCGCAGTACCCGACCAACTGGGAACTGTCTTCGGCGCGTTCGGCGAGCATCGTGCGCATGCTGGCGATGCAGGGCGTCAACCCGGGCCGCATGGCCTCGGTGGGTTACGGCGAATTCCAGCCGGTAGCCAACAACGCCACCGCCGAAGGCCGGGCGAAGAACCGTCGCGTGGTGCTGGTGGTGTCGCGCAATCTTGATGTGCGCCGCAGCCTGACCGGCACCGGGACCGCCAATGCAACACCGGACGCGGCGTTGAAGCGTGCTGGCACACAAACTGCACCGACCCCGGTCAAGACGCCGGGACGCGAGAGTGCCGTCAATTCTCCGTCGCCCGCATTAATACGCTGAGCCATGTCTCGGCCGAGCATCTCGGCCGGGAGGAACAATCCGAATGAGAGTCTGGGCAGTCGCCAATCAAAAGGGTGGTGTTGGTAAAACCACTTCTTCCATCGCTTTAGCCGGTTTGCTGGCCGAGGCGGGCAAACGCGTGGTCGTGGTCGATCTCGACCCGCACGGCTCGATGACCAGCTATTTCGGTTACGACCCCGACAGCCTGGAACACAGCAACTACGACCTGTTCCTGCACAAGGGCAGTGTGCCGCAGGGCCTGCCGGGCCAGTTGCTGCTGTCCACCAGCGATGAACGCATTTCCCTGTTGCCGTCCAGCACCGCGCTGGCCACCCTCGAGCGTCAGTCGCCGGGGCAGAGTGGCCTGGGCCTGGTGATCGCCAAGAGTCTGGCGCAGCTGTGGCAGGACTTCGATTACGCGATCATCGACAGCCCGCCGTTGCTCGGTGTGCTGATGGTCAACGCCCTGGCCGCGAGCCAGCAACTGGTGATTCCGGTGCAGACCGAACACCTGGCCGTCAAAGGCCTGGAGCGCATGGTCAATACGCTTGCGATGATCAACCGTTCGCGCAAACAGGCGCTGCCGTTCAGCATCGTGCCGACCCTGTTCGACCGCCGCACCCAGGCGTCGATGGGCACCTTGCGCGTGCTGCGCGACAAATTCCCCGACGAGATCTGGCAGGGTTATATCCCGGTCGATACCCGTCTGCGCGACGCCAGCCGTGCCGGTGTCACGCCTTCGCAATTCGACGGCAAGAGCCGTGGCGTGCTGGCCTATCGCGCGCTGCTCAAGCATCTGCTGGCGCAACAACTCGTTCCGCAGGTGGCCTGAGCATGAATCGGCCGATCAAGCTGACATCGAAGCCGCAACTGGCGCTGCAGTCCTATCTGGACGGCTTGCTGCAGGAAGTGACGGACGAGGTCGAGCAGGAAATCGCAGCGCCGGTCGAGGTGGTCGAGGTGGTCGAGAACACCGCCGTACTCGATGAATTCCAGGCCGCCGTGCTTGAAGAGCAGGCCCGGGATGCACAGCAAGCCGCCCGGCCGGTCGCCCCGGTTGCAGCGCCTGCGGCTGTGGTAGCGAAGGCACCTGCGACTTTGATCAAAGAGCCTGAGCCGGTGCGCGTGGTCTCCACGCTGGCACCGCTGCTGCAAACCCAACTTCTGCAAACGCCTGCGGTTCCGGCGGCACCAGCGCCCGAGCCTGAAGCGCCTGCGCCAGCCCCGGTCGAGCCGACTCTGGTTGCGCCGCTGGTGGAAGTGCATCTGCCACCGAGCAATACGCCGCCACCGGTGGAAACCGACGGTCGCCCGGCCTGGGCGTCGGAAGCGTTTGAATGCCTGCTGTTCGACGTCGCTGGGCTGACCCTGGCCGTGCCGCTGGTGTGCCTCGGCTCGATCTATTCGCTGGCCGGGCATGAGCTGACGCCGCTGTTCGGTCAGCCGGAATGGTTCCTCGGCATCCTGCCAAGCCAGGCCGGCAACCTGAAGGTGCTGGACACCGCGCGCTGGGTCATGCCGGATCGCTATCGCGATGACTTCCGTCAGGGCCTGCAATACGTGATTTCGGTACAAGGTTACGAGTGGGGGCTGGCGGTGCATCAGGTCAGCCGCTCGTTGCGCCTGGACCCGAATGAAATCAAATGGAGAAGTCACCGGGGTCAGCGGCCATGGCTCGCGGGCACGGTGATTGAACACATGTGCGCCTTGCTCGATGTCTCCGCACTGGCCGAGCTGATCGCCAGCGGTGGGGCAAAGCACATGTCCGGCAGTAAGCCGAACCACAAACCGACATGACACTTACATAACAGACAGCACCGGCATACGCATGGCGGCGCACAGAACACACACCGCCAGGCGCGGTTTTTCGAGGGGCTAGGGTATGAACGACAAGGCTACTGCGGCAAAGGGTTCCGAAGATCCGATCCTGCAATGGGTGACCTTCAAGCTGGACAACGAAACCTACGGCATCAACGTGATGCGCGTTCAGGAAGTCCTGCGCTACACCGAGATCGCTCCGGTTCCGGGTGCTCCAAGTTACGTGCTGGGCATCATCAACCTGCGCGGCAACGTGGTGACCGTGATCGACACCCGTCAGCGCTTCGGCCTGATGAGCGGCGAGATCAGCGACAACACCCGTATCGTCATCATCGAAGCCGACAAGCAAGTGGTCGGCATCATGGTCGACAGCGTGGCTGAAGTGGTTTACCTGCGTCAGTCGGAAATCGAGACCGCACCGAACGTCGGTAACGAAGAGTCGGCCAAGTTCATCCAGGGCGTGTGCAACAAGAACAACGAGTTGCTCATCCTGGTCGAGCTGGACAAGATGATGAGCGAAGAAGAATGGTCGGAACTGGAGAATATCTGATTGATTCTCGAGGTAGCGGTCATTGTCCTGTTCCTGTTCTGGGCAGGCACGCTGGCGATGTTTCTGGCGTACATCAAGGCGCAGCGCGTGATCGCTGCGCAACAGGCCCAGGGCGATGCGCTGCGTGACCAGCGCATCAAGGACCTGGCCAAGCGTGTCGACGATTACCAGAACGGCAACGTGCGCATGGGCGAAGCCCTGCACGAGCTGCGCGCGGTCGTCAGTCCGATCCCGGACAAGATCACCCAGCTCGAACAGCGCGACCCGTCCAGCCTGTCGTTCGCCCAGGCGGCGAAACTGGTGGGGATGGGCGCGAGTGTCGATGAGCTGACTCAGTCCTGCGGGTTGACCCAGGCTGAGGCGGAGTTGATGCGCAAGCTGCACAAGAACTGATTTGCAGCGCGGCTGAAATCGCTATCGCGAGCAGGCTCGCTCCCACATTGAATCGCGGTCGTCATGACGAAACGCGGTCAGATGTGGGAGCGAGCCTGCTCGCGATGGGGCCTATGAAAATTCAGTAATCGTCGCCGCGGTCGGTGACGTCTTTCTCGACCATCGGCGCATCCGGGTTGTGTCCCGCCGGGAACTTGCCCTTGAGGTTCCAGGCAAACGCGATGATCTCGGCAATCGTCAGGTACAGCTCCTGCGGGATGCTGTCGCCCAGCTCCATGCGTGCCAGCAACTTGACCAGTTCGGCGTTCTCGTAGATCGGCACTTCACAGTCGCGGGCGATGCGCAGGATTTCCTCGGCCAGTTCGTCGTCGCCCTTGGCGGTGAGGGTCGGGGCGTGGCTGCCGTCGTACTTGAGGGCGATGGCCTGGCGTGGAGCAGTGGAATCGTTCATGCGGTTTCGTCGACCCAGCGGTGTTCGAGACGGGTTTGGATGCCTTGCGGCGGGGTGCCGAGGTGGCAGTCGAGATCGCCGACGTTGAGCCCGCGATCCAGCAGGCGCTGGCGCAGTGCGTCCAGATTGGTTTCGATCAGGTCGGCAGTGTACGGCCGTTCGGCCCATAGCTGGCTCGACAGGCTGCCGCTGATCAGTTGCGCCTGAACCTGCATCGGCCCCAGCGGTTCCATGTCGAAGGCCAGATCGACGCGCCACAGTTGCTGTTTGGTTTCGCGTTCACTGTCACGACGTTCGTTCTGTTTTTCTTCTTGTGGCGCTTCTTCGCGCTGGAATTTGACCTGCAACGGCACGATGTCCTGCAGGTTGCGCATCGGGATTTCCAGTTGCCAGGTGCTGAGCAGGCGCCCGTCGTCGGTCACGCCGGTCTGTTCCAGGCTCGACAGTTGATGACTTTGCAGGCGCGAAACAGCGGCGGCGGCCAGGCGCAGCAAATGTTCCAGATCGCCTTCACCTTCCAGGCTTTGCAGCAGCCGGTCCGGCAGCGGGAAACTGCCCGGCACCGGTTTGGCGCTGACCTGGCCGAGCATGCCGAGGGCATTGCGCACGAAGCTCGGCATCGCCTGAGCCAGAGTGTTGGCGGCGATGATTGCGTTCAGATTGGTATTGCCGGGCAGGCCGGGGGTGAGTTGCGCGATCAGCTTGAGCAGATCGCCTTTCATGTCCGGGGTCAGGGTCGGGTTTTGCCCGGCGAGCAATTTGGCTTCGAGAAAGGCGCCGCTGTTGAGCAGCGCCTGGGCCAGGCCTTTGGGGGTGGTCAGTTGCCCGACGTCCGGCAGGTTGGCCAGCAGCCGGTCCACGGCAGCGCGCAGATCACTGGAGGTCTGATCGTCGGAGGGCGGCAGGCTCTGAAGCATTTTCAGCAAGCCATCCAGCGAACCCTGGCGACTTTGCTGGCTGACCAGTTGCTGACTGACCGCCAGTTGTTCCTGACGACTGCTCAGCGGCAGGAACTTGAGGGTCTGGGAATCCTGCACCAGCGCCGACAACAGGGTGCCGATGCGTAATGGCTGCGGGCTGTCGAGGCTCAGGGTGCTGCCGCTCAGCACGGTGTTGAGCAGGCTGACCGTCGAACGGAACACCGTCGGCTGCCCCGGCACCTGCGGCAGCGCCTGATTGGTCAGCACCTTGCCTTGCAGCAGCGTACCGACCGGCAATTGCGCGGTATCAATGCGGGTGAGGGTAGCGACAGCGCTGGCGATGGCCTGTTGCACGGTGACCGCCAGATTGCCCGCCGACGGCTGGGTGACCGCCAGGTTGGTGCCTTGCGGCAGCGGCAGGGGACTGGTCGCCTGCACGGTGGTCTGGCGGCCGCCGTCGAGGGTGACCTTGAGCAGCACCTGAAAGGCCAGGTCCGCCGGTTTCAGCGACAACACCTCGGCCTTGGCGCTCTGGCCGGCGGCAATCAGCCCGTCCATCGGCGTCAGCAACTTGAGCAGCTCACCCACCTGCGGGCGAGCGGTCGCCGGGGTGGTGGGCGGGAGCGGGAGGATGTTCATTTCGCCTGTCATACGCGGACACAACCTGAGGAAAATGCACTCGGGAGAGCAGGGGACGCCATGTATAATGCCGCCCGTCCTTCCGTTCGTTCAAAAAAACATAGCAATTGTTTGACCCAGCTCTCTGGATTGAGCCGTCATTGCATTTATGCTGCAACTCTTTAACGGCCGCCCCAGAGCCGACTTGAACCGTATAAGGCCCGTGAACCCTTGACCAGCCCTGTCCTGCAAACCGTCGGCCTCGCCTGTGAGCGCGATCTCAGACTGCTCTTCGAGAATCTCGAATTGAGACTGGCCAGTGGCGATATGGTGCAGATCAGCGGTCCCAACGGCAGCGGCAAGACCAGTCTCTTGCGCCTGCTGGCCGGCCTGATGCAGCCGACCAACGGTCAGGTGCTGCTCAACGGCCAACCCCTGGCCGAGCAACGCAGCGAACTGGCGCGCAACCTGCTGTGGATCGGCCATGCCGCCGGAATCAAGGACCTGCTGACCCCGGAAGAAAACCTCGCCTGGCTCTGCGCCCTGCATCAACCTGCCGGACGCGACGCGATCTGGCAGGCACTGGCGGCGGTTGGATTGCGCGGCTTCGAGGATGTTCCCTGCCATAGCCTGTCCGCCGGTCAGCAGCGCCGCGTGGCGCTGGCACGCTTGTATCTGGACAGCCCGCCGCTGTGGATTCTCGATGAACCCTTCACTGCGCTGGACAAACAAGGCGTGGCGCAACTCGAAGAACACCTGGCCAATCACTGCGAGCAGGGCGGTCTGGTAGTGCTGACCACTCACCACACACTGAGCCGGATGCCGGCCGGTTATCGCGACATCGATCTGGGGAACTGGGCAGTATGAGTGTGTTCGGCCTGCTGGTTGCCCGTGAATCCCGACTGCTGTTCCGCCGCCCGGCGGAGCTGGCCAATCCGCTGATTTTCTTTGCCATCGTCATCGCGTTGTTCCCGCTGGCCGTCGGACCGGAAACTCAAGTATTGCAAAACTTGTCCCCGGGGTTAGTCTGGGTGGCGGCGCTTTTGTCGGTCCTGCTCTCGCTGGACGGGCTTTTCCGCAGTGATTTCGAAGACGGATCCCTTGAACAGTGGGTCCTTTCGCCGCACCCCCTGCCACTTCTGGTGTTGGCCAAGGTGCTGGCACACTGGCTTTTTTCCGGGCTGGCACTGGTTTTGCTCTCGCCGTTACTGGCGTTGATGCTCGGGTTGCCGGCTGCGTGTCTGCCGGTATTGCTGCTTTCGTTGCTGCTGGGAACGCCGGTGCTGAGCTTGCTCGGCGCGGTGGGCGCGGCGCTGACGGTCGGTCTGAAACGCGGTGGCCTGTTGCTGGCGCTGCTGATTCTGCCGTTGTACATCCCGGTGTTGATCCTCGGCAGTGGCGCCTTGCAGGCGGCACTGCAAGGCATGCCGGCGACGGGTTATCTGTTGTGGCTTGGCAGCCTGACCGCCCTGGCGATAACCCTGACACCTTTTGCAATAGCTGCTGGCCTGAAGATCAGCGTCGGCGAATAATGAGGTCTGGTTAAAATTTAACCAGCAAAGACCCTGAGACTGCTCACACCGATGAGCGGCACCCGTGATGGAAACAGTATGAACTGGACCTGGTTTCACAAGCTCGGCTCGCCCAAGTGGTTCTACGGCATCAGCAGCAAGTTCCTGCCGTGGCTGAGCATTGCAGCGTTGCTGCTGATCGCTGTCGGCGTCGTCTGGGGCCTGGCCTTCGCGCCGCCGGACTATCAGCAAGGCAACAGCTTTCGCATCATCTACATCCACGTTCCCGCCGCAATGCTCGCTCAGTCGATCTACGTGATGCTGGCGGTGTGCGGTGTGGTCGGGCTGGTGTGGAAGATGAAACTGGCCGACGTCGCCCTGCAATGCGCCGCACCGATCGGTGCGTGGATGACCGCCGTGGCGCTGGTCACCGGGGCGATCTGGGGCAAGCCGACGTGGGGTTCGTGGTGGGTCTGGGACGCGCGGCTGACCTCGATGCTGATTCTGCTGTTCCTGTACTTCGGCGTGATCGCCCTGGGCAACGCCATCAGCAACCGTGACAGCGCCGCCAAGGCCTGCGCGGTGCTGGCCATCGTCGGCGTGATCAACATCCCGATCATCAAATACTCGGTGGAGTGGTGGAACACCCTGCACCAGGGCGCGACTTTCACCCTGACCGAAAAACCGGCGATGCCCGTCGAAATGTGGCTGCCGCTGCTGCTGACGGTGCTGGGTTTCTACTGCTTCTTCGGCGCCGTGCTGTTGCTGCGCATGCGTCTTGAAGTGCTCAAGCGCGAAGCCCGCGCCAGTTGGGTGAAAGAAGAAGTGCAGAACAGCCTGGAGGCCGCTCGATGAGTTTTGCGTCATTCGGCGACTTCCTCGCCATGGGCCATCATGGCCTGTACGTCTGGTCGGCCTACGGCATCTGTCTGGCGGTACTGATCCTCAACGTGGCGGCGCCGATGGCGGCCCGCAAGCGTTATCTGCAACAAGAGGCGCGTCGTCTGCGCCGGGAGAACGGCAAGTGAATCCGCTGCGCAAAAAACGCTTGATCATCATTCTGGCGATTCTGGTCGGGGTCGGCGCTGCCGTCGGCCTGGCCTTGAGCGCCCTGCAGCAGAACATCAATCTGTTTTACACCCCGACCCAGATCGCCAACGGCGAAGCGCCGCAGGACACCCGCATCCGCGCCGGCGGCATGGTCGAGAAGGGCTCGCTGCAACGCTCCCCGGATTCCCTGGACGTCAAATTCGTGGTCACCGACTTCAACAAGTCCGTGACCATCACCTACCGCGGCATCCTGCCGGACCTGTTCCGCGAAGGGCAGGGCATCGTCGCACTGGGCAAGCTCAACGCCGACGGCGTCGTAGTGGCCGATGAAGTGCTGGCCAAGCACGACGAGAAATACATGCCGCCGGAAGTGACCAAGGCCCTGAAGGACAGCGGTCAATCCGCGCCGACCCAAGCGAAGGAGGGTTGATCGATGACGTCCACCATTTTCATTCCCGAGCTTGGCCATCTGGCCATGATCCTGGCGCTGTGTTTCGCGCTGGTGCAGGCCGTGGTGCCGTTGCTCGGTGCCTGGCGCGGCGACCGCCTGTGGATGGGCCTCGCCCAGCCAGCGGCCTGGGGGCAGTTCGCGTTCCTGCTGTTCGCCTTTGGCGTCCTTACCTACGCGTTCATGACCGATGACTTCTCCGTGGCTTACGTCGCGATGAACTCCAACAGCGCGCTGCCGTGGTACTACAAATTCAGCGCCGTGTGGGGTGCCCACGAAGGTTCTCTGCTGCTGTGGGCTTTGATCCTCGGTGGCTGGACTTTCGCGGTGTCGGTGTTCTCCCGGCAGTTGCCGCAAGTCATGCTCGCCCGCGTACTGGCGGTGATGGGCATGATCAGCACCGGTTTCCTGTTGTTCCTGATCCTCACGTCCAACCCGTTCTCGCGGATCCTGCCGCAGATCCCGGCGGACGGTCGTGACCTCAATCCGTTGCTGCAAGACATCGGCCTGATCGTGCATCCGCCGATGCTGTACATGGGCTACGTCGGTTTCTCCGTGGCCTTCGCGTTCGCCATCGCTGCACTGCTCGGCGGTCGTCTGGATGCGGCGTGGGCGCGCTGGTCGCGTCCGTGGACCATCGTCGCCTGGGCATTCCTCGGTATCGGTATCACCCTCGGTTCGTGGTGGGCTTACTACGAACTCGGCTGGGGCGGATGGTGGTTCTGGGACCCGGTGGAAAATGCCTCGTTCATGCCATGGCTGGTGGGCACGGCGCTGATTCACTCGCTGGCGGTCACCGAGAAACGTGGCGTGTTCAAGAGCTGGACGGTGTTGCTGGCGATTGCCGCATTCTCCCTGAGCCTGCTCGGGACGTTCCTCGTACGTTCCGGTGTGCTGACGTCAGTGCACGCGTTTGCCTCCGATCCTGAGCGCGGCGTGTTCATCCTGATTTTCCTGCTGTTCGTGGTCGGTGGTTCGCTGACGCTGTTTGCCTTGCGCGCCCCGGTGGTCAAGAGCCAGGTCGGTTTCAACCTGTGGTCGCGGGAAACCCTGCTGCTGGGCAACAACCTGGTGCTGGTGGTGGCCGCGTCGATGATCCTGCTCGGCACGCTGTATCCGCTGATTCTCGATGCGATCAGCGGCGCCAAGCTGTCGGTCGGTCCACCGTATTTCAACGCGTTGTTCATTCCGTTGATGGCCTTGCTGATGGTGGTGATGGCGGTCGGTGTGATCGTGCGCTGGAAAGATACGCCGGTGAAATGGCTGGCCAACATGCTGACCCCGGTGCTGCTGGGCAGCGTCGCCCTGGCAGTCGTTGCCGGTGTCGCCTACGGCGATTTCAACTGGGCGGTGATCGCAACCTTCCTGCTGGCGGCCTGGGTGTTGCTGGCCGGCGTGCGCGACATCTTCGACAAGACGCGCCACAAAGGCCTGATCAAAGGCCTGCCGACCCTGACCCGCAGCTACTGGGGCATGCAACTGGCCCACATCGGCATCGCCGTGTGCGCGCTGGGCGTGGTGTTGTCGAGTCAGAACAGTGCCGAGCGCGACCTGCGTCTGGCGCCGGGCGAGTCGATGGAACTGGCCGGTTATCAGTTCGTGTTCGAAGGTGCCAAACACTTCGAAGGCCCAAACTTTACCTCTGACAAAGGCACCATCCGGGTGATCCGCGATGGCCGCGAAGTCAGCGTGCTGCACCCGGAAAAACGCCTGTACACCGTGCAGAGTTCGATGATGACCGAAGCCGGAATCGACGCCGGTTTCACCCGCGACCTCTACGTTGCTCTGGGTGAACCACTGGGCGACGGCGCCTGGGCGGTGCGGGTGCATGTGAAACCGTTTGTGCGCTGGATCTGGTTCGGCGGTCTGCTGACCGGTCTGGGCGGGATGCTGGCGGCGCTGGACCGGCGTTACCGGGTCAAGGTCAAAGCCAGGGTGCGTGAAGCGCTGGGCATGGAAGGAGCCGCTGCATGAGACGTTGGTTGATGTTGGTGCCGCTGGCGATTTTCCTGCTGGTGGCGGTATTTCTTTATCGCGGTCTGTACCTGGATCCGGCGGAGCTGCCGTCGGCGATGATCGGCAAGCCGTTCCCGGAGTTTTCCCTGCCGGCGGTGCAGGGCGACAAGACCCTGACCAAGGCTGACATCCTCGGAAAACCGGCGCTGGTCAACGTCTGGGGCACCTGGTGCATTTCCTGTCGGGTCGAGCATCCGGTGCTGAACAAACTCGCCGAGCGCGGCGTGGTGATCTACGGCATCAACTACAAGGACACCAACGCCGATGCGTTGAAGTGGCTGGCCGAATTCCACAACCCGTATCAACTGGACATCCGTGACGACGAAGGCTCCCTGGGCCTGAATCTGGGTGTCTACGGCGCGCCGGAAACCTTCTTCATCGACGCCAAGGGCATCATTCGCGACAAGTACGTCGGGGTGATCGACGAGCAGGTCTGGCGCGAAAAACTGGCGGCCAAGTATCAGGCGCTGGTCGATGAGGCCAAGCCATGAAGCGTTTTATTGCTGCCGTGGTGCTGGGGTTGAGCCTGACGGGCGTGGCGCATGCCGCCATCGACACCTACGAGTTCGCCAAAGAGGGCGATCGCGAGCGTTTCCGCGAGCTGACCAAGGAACTGCGCTGCCCCAAGTGCCAGAACCAGGACATCGCCGACTCCAACGCGCCGATTGCCGCCGATCTGCGCAAAGAGATTTTCCGCATGCTCGGCGAGGGCAAGGACAATCAGCAGATCATCGACTTCATGGTCGACCGCTACGGTGATTTCGTGCGCTACAAACCGGCGCTGAATGCCAAGACCGCGCTGTTGTGGTTCGGCCCGGCGGGATTGCTGCTCGGCGGTTTTGTCGTGATCGCCGTGATCGTCCGCCGCCGTCGCGGGCAACGCACCGAGACTCCGCAATCGCTGTCCCCCGAAGAGCGTCAGCGCCTCGACCAACTGTTGGATAAAAACCAAGAATGATTGATTTCTGGCTTGCCGCAGGGCTGTTGCTTCTGGTCGCCCTGAGTTTTCTGCTGATTCCTGTTTTGCGCGAACGTCGCGCCCAGCGTGAAGAGGATCGGACTGCCCTGAACGTCGTGTTGTATCAGGAGCGCGTCGCCGAGCTGCAAGCGCAGCAGGCTGAAGGTGTTCTCGATGCTGCGCAAATGGACAGCGGCCGTGCTGAAGCGGCCCGTGAGTTGCTGGCCGACACCGAAGGTGTGGCGCCGACCCGGGTTTCTAAGCTGGGCAAGCCGTTGCCGCTGCTGGCAGCTTTGCTGGTGCCGGTATTGGGCCTCGCTCTGTACCTGCATTTCGGTGCTGCCGACAAAGTCGAGCTGACCCGCGAGTTCGCCCAGGCACCGCAGTCGATGGAAGAGATGACCCGGCGGCTGGAGCGCGCCGTGGCCGCGCAACCGGATTCCGCCGAAGGCCTGTATTTCCTCGGTCGTACCTATATGGCTCAGGATCGTCCGGCGGACGCGGCGAAGATGTTCGAGCGCGCCGCCAACCTGGCCGGTCGTCAACCGGAGCTGCTCGGCCAGTGGGCGCAGGCGCAGTACTTCGCCGATGGCAAGAAGTGGTCGGACAAGATCCAGGCCCTGACCGACGAAGCGCTGAAGGCTGATCCGAAAGAAGTCACCAGCCTCGGTCTGCTCGGTATCGCCGCGTTCGAAGGTGAGCGCTATCAGCAAGCTATCGACTACTGGAACCGCCTGCTGGAGCAACTGCCGGCGAATGACAAATCCCGCGAAGCCCTGCAGGGCGGTATCGCGCGAGCGACCGAGAAACTTGAAGCCAGCGGCGGCAAGGTGGCTCAGGCGTCGGTGGCGAAAACCGCGCTGCTCAAAGTCAGCGTGGATCTGGCCAGCGAGCTCAAAGGCAAAGTGCAGCCGGGCGACAGCGTGTTCATCTTCGCCCGCGCCGTTTCCGGCCCTCCAGCGCCGTTGGCCGCCAAGCGTCTGACCGTCGCTGACCTGCCGGTAACCGTCGAGCTGGGTGATGCCGATGCAATGATGCCGCAGTTGAAACTGTCGAACTTTCCTGAAGTCCAACTGGTTGCGCGCGTCTCCCGTGCCGGTCAGCCGACCGCCGGTGAGTGGGTAGGCCGCAGCGGGCCTCTGGCCAGCAGCACCACCGCGCCGCAAAAACTGACCATCGACAGCCCGGACAAATAGCCGGAAACATCAGGAACGCACCGCCATGAACGCCATCGCCCGAATCACAGTCCTCACACTGGCCCTGGGCTTGAGCGCATGTGCGGTGCAACGGCCGGAGCCGACGACACGGCTGCCGCCGATCCCGCCGTCACAACCCAGCCCGACCCCGTCGACCAGTCCGACGCCGGGCAAACCGGGCATCCCGGCCAAACCCTCGAAACCCGCCCCGCGCACCTCGGCAAGCTTCGCCCCGCCACCGGGCGGCAACAGCCACTGGGACCAGAAACTGGGCGTGTACGTGCTGGATGACCAGCCCAACACCTTCTACCGCCAGCGCACCTACTACCGCTGGAACAACGGCTGGAGCCGCTCGATCAGCCCGAACGGACCGTGGGAGGACACCAACATCCACGGCGTACCGGCGGGGTTGGGCAAGCAGTTCGGGGAGTAATGAAAAACGGCGATCTTTGGATCGCCGTTTTGCTGTGTGGGGTTTTACAACGCTCGCGCCAACAACCCCTGCACATACTCAACAAACGCCCGCGCCTTGGCGCTGGCCATCCTGCCCGTCGGAAACACCGCCCACAGCTCCTGCTTCGGCAAAATCCAATCGCTCAAGACAGCCTTCACAGCGCCACTGGAGAGTTCCGGTGCAAACATCCACTCCGAGCCCATCCCCAGCCCCTGATGGGTCAGCACCGCCTCACGCAACCCTTCGGCCGCGCTGACCCGCAGGCGGCCGTTGACGGTCACGGACTGTTCTTCGCCATCCCTGTTGAAGTGCCAGGTCGCGCCGCCGCCACGATGGTAGATGACGGCGCGGTGCCGACTCAGATCGGCAGGGCAGGCAGGTTCACCGTGACTGGCGAAGTAGGCCGGGGTGCCAACAATGACGCGCCGGCATTCGGCGATCTTGCGCACGGTCAGGCCTGAGTCGCTGAGCGGGCCCAGGCGCAGGGCGACGTCGATGCCTTCTTCCACGAGGTTGATGTTCTGGTCGTCGAGCAACAGATCGACATTGAGTTGCGGGTGCTGATCGAGAAACGGTCCCAGGTGTGGCACCACGTGCATCCGGCCGAAGGTCACGGCAGTGCTGACCCGCAGGTTGCCGCTCAGGCCGCCCGCCACGCCTCGGGCAGCGTTGTCAGCCTCGTCGGCTTCTTCGAGCGCACGCCTGGCCCGCTCGAAAAACGCCAGGCCCGCTTCGGTCGGCATCAGGCCTCGGGTCGAACGCAACAGCAGGCGCACGCCGAGGCGGGTTTCGAGTTGGGCGATGGTTTTCGACACGGCCGGCTGACCGATATTCAACCGCCGGGCGGCGGCGGAAAACGAGCCGGTTTCCACGACGTAGACGAAGGTTTCCATGGCGGCGAGGCGGTCCATCGGGGGTCCTTGAGAATAGAGAGGAGCATGACAGCCGAGTTTAATCGGGTCCGAGGACAGTGCATCAATCACATGCTGCAAAACAACCGAACGTCGTCCTGCGGATTTCTGTGCTTGAGTAAAGATAACTCTAGAGTTACTTTTATTGAGCCGAAGCAAGGAGGCGGTTGGTGCAGAGCAGGTTATTGATCAAGGAGCTGGAGGAAGCAGGCTGGACGCTGGATCGGATTACCGGCAGTCACATCTTCACGCACCGTTACAACCCTTACACGATTCCCGTTCCTCACCCGAAGAAGGATTTGCCGGTCGGGACGGTCAAGAGCATCAGGAGGCGCGCCGGGTTGTACAACCCGCCAGCCAGTGACACAGGAGATTCGTAATGCAATACCCAATCTGCATCGAGTGGGGCGACGAGAACACCGCCATCGGTATTCAGATCCCCGATATTCCCGGCGCGGTAACGGCCGGTGATACGTTTGAGGATGCCTACAACGCAGCCGTCGAGATTGCCCACATCATGCTGCAGGAGATTGCGGCGGATGGTGATCCGATTCCGATGCCGACCTCGGCAGCCACCCATCGCAACAACCCGGAATTTGCCGACATGGGCTGGGGCATGCTGGAGCTGGATATCTCGCCGTACATGGGCAAGACCGAAAAGGTCAATGTGACGTTGCCCGGTTACGTCATCCAGCGGATCGACCGCTATGTGCGGGAGCACAACGTCAAAAGTCGTTCATCCTTTCTGGCTGACGCTGCCATGGAAAAACTGGTCCGGCATTGAGCGTCGGGCGCTGCCGGTTGGCAGCGCCTCGCACCTTTCAAGCAGTCGCCATCACTGCTTTCTGGGAAACACTCAAAAACCGCACCAGCGCCAGCAGCGGAAATGCACTGCCGACAATCACGATCCATAGCCACCCGCCATGTTCGTACACCGCACTGGCCACCGACGAGCCGAAGGCGCCGCCGATGAAGATGCTGGTCATGTACAGCGCGTTGAGGCGGCCGCGGCTTTTGGCATCGAGGGAGTAGACCGCGCGCTGGCCGAGCACCATGTTCATCTGCACGCAGAAGTCGAGCACCACGCCGGTCACCGCCAGGCCGATCACGCTGTAGGCCGGGTGGATAAAGGCCGGCAGGAAGCTCAGGCTGGCGAACAGCATGGCCAGCAGCGAGGCGACGCGGGTGTGGCCGGCATCCGCCAGGCGTCCACTGATCGGCGCGGCGATGGCACCGATGGCGCCGACCAGGGCGAAGATCGCGATTTCACTCTGGGACAGGCCATGGTTACGCGCCAGTTCCAGCGGCACGGCGGTCCAGAACAGGCTGAAGGTGGCAAACATGCAGGCCTGGTAGAACGCCCGCTGACGCAGCACCGGTTGCTGGCGCAGCAGCGTCCACAGCGAGCCGATCAACTGGCCGTAGGAAGCACTGTGATCCGGCTGGCGCTTGGGCACGGTCAGGGCCAGCACGATGCTGATCGCCGCCATCAACGCTGCAGCGATCATGAACATGGCCCGCCAGCCGAGATGGTCGGCAACGACGCTCGACACTGGACGCGCCAGCAGAATCCCCAGCAGCAGACCGCCCATGATCCCGCCGACCACCCGGCCACGGGATTCCTCCGGCGCCAGATGCGCCGCCAGCGGAATCAGGATCTGCACCGACACCGAACTGAAACCCACCAGCAGCGAAATCAACAGGAACACATTGGGCTGATCGGTAAACGCCGCCCCCAGCAGACTGGCAATCGCCACCACGGTGGTGATGATCATCAGGCGACGGTTTTCCAGCAGATCCGCCAGCGGCACCAGGAAGAACAGTCCCAGCGCATAACCGATCTGGGTCAGCGACACGATGAAACTGGCCATGGTGTCGGTCAGGCCGATGTCCGGCGCGATCAGGCCGATGATCGGCTGGGCGTAGTAGATGTTGGCAACGATGGCGCCGCAGCAGAAAGCGAACAGCAGCACCATGCCTCGGGTCATTGCGTGAGTTGTGGCGGTCATAGGGTTTCTCGATCCAGCGAAAAGGAATGCGGTGAGGCTAAGGGACGAAACGGGCGGGCGGTAGAAGCCCTGGATCGATATCAGTTATTCCGTTGCGGAATAGATCCCGTCGAACAATCCGTCGTCCATCGGCGAACCTTGCGTCCGACCGAAGAGGGACGATGATACATTCACTTACATCTTGTTCGATAGCGTGCTTATGTTGCGCCTGGATTTCCATGTGCACTCAACGGGAGGATTGCGATGTTTCGTCAGTTGCTTCGCCACACCACGACTCTTTTGATGATCGGCGTACTCAGTGTCGGCAGCGTCTACGCCGGCGACGCCCCAGGCATGCGCATCGGCGTACGTGGCGAAATCACCGGGGTCAGCCCGGAATCCCTCAAGGTTCACGTCAACAGCGGTGAAAACGTGGTGATCCAGCTGACCCCGGACACCAAGGTCCGCGCCGTCACCCTGGCCAATATCGAAGACATCAAGCCCGGCAGTTACATTGGCTCGGCAGCCATTCCCCAGGAGGATGGCACGCTCAAGGCGCTGGAGGTTCACGTCTTCCCGCCGGAGCTGGCCGGCAGCGGCGATGGTCATCGGCCGTTCGATCTCGCCAAGGGCAGCAGCATGACCAATGGCAGCGTCGGCGATCTGGTGGTGAGCAACGGCCGGGTGCTGACCGTCAATTACAAGGGCGGCCAGCAGAAGATCCTGGTGCCGGAGGACGTGCCGATCGTCAACCTGACGCCGGGCGATCGCAGCCTGCTCAAGGTTGGCGTGAAGATTGTCACCTTCGTGACCCAGAGCGCGGATGGCACGTTGACCGCGCAATCGATATCGGCCGGCAAGGATGGCGTGAAACCACCGATGTAATAGCCCTCACCCTCTCCTAAGGGAGAGGGGATTTTGCCCACAAAAAAGGCGACCTCTTCAGGTCGCCTTTTTCATTTCAGCTCACGCCTTACTGGCCGTTGTAGATCTGGTCGAAGGTTCCGCCGTCGTTGAAGTGGGTCTTCTGCACGGTGCGCCAGTCACCGAAAGTTTTCTCGACCGACAGGAAGTCGACTTTCGGGAAACGGTCGGTGTACTTGGCCAGGACCGCCGGGTCACGCGGACGCAGGTAGTTGGCGGCAGCGATTTCCTGGCCTTCCGGCGACCACAGGTACTTCAGGTATTCCTCGGCGGCGGCGCGGGAGCCTTTCTTCTCGACGACTTTGTCGACCACCGACACCGGCGGCTCGGCTTCGGCGGAGACGCTCGGGTAGATGACTTCGAACTGGTCGCGGCCGAATTCGCGGGCGATCATTTCGGCTTCGTTCTCGAAGGTCACCAGCACGTCGCCGATCTGGTTGGTCATGAACGTGGTGGTGGCGGCACGGCCACCGGTGTCCAGCACTGGTGCTTGCTTGAACAGTTTGCCGACGAAGTCCTTGGCCTTGTTCTCGTCACCGCCGTTTTTCAGCACATAGCCCCAGGCCGACAGGTAGGTGTAGCGGCCGTTGCCCGAAGTTTTCGGGTTCGGCACGATTACTTGCACGCCGTCCTTGAGCAGGTCCGGCCAGTCTTTCAGGGCTTTCGGGTTGCCCTTGCGCACGATGAACACGGTGGCGGAGGTGAATGGCGCGCTGTTGTTCGGCAGGCGGGTGACCCAGTCCTTTGGAACCAGTTGACCGTTGTCGGCCAGGGCATTGATGTCGGTCGCCATGTTCATGGTGATCACGTCAGCCGGCAGGCCGTCGATCACCGAGCGGGCTTGCTTGCTCGAACCGCCGAAAGACATCTGCACCGTGATGTTTTCGTTGTGTTCGGCCTGCCAGTGTTTCTGGAACGCAGTGTTGTAGTCCTTGTAGAAATCGCGCATCACGTCGTAGGAAACGTTAAGCAGGGTCGGTGCGGCTTGAGCCACGCTGCCGAAGGCCAGACCAGCGGCGAGAAGTGAGGCGCCAAAGAGTTTTTTCACTGCGCATTCCTTGTTCTGTGGGGGTGTTTTTACAAAGGTGAGGCCATTTGCCAGCGACTATAGCGGGGCGCGCATAGTCGCTTAAAGATTAAAAAGAACTTTGCTTATTCCATTTTCTTGAACAGCGCATTGCCACAACGGGAGCAGAACGAGGCTTCGTGTTCATGGCTGTTTTTCTTGCACACCGGGCAGTCGTGCTGCAACTGACCACCACGCATGGCGGTGGCCAGTTCGGCGGTGAAAATCCCCGTGGGTACGGCGATGATCGAATAACCGGTAATCATCACCAGCGACGAAATCACCTGGCCCAGAATGGTCCTCGGCACGATGTCGCCGTAACCCACGGTGGTCAGTGTCACGATAGCCCAATAGATGCCTTTGGGAATGCTGGTGAAGCCATGTTCCGGGCCTTCGACCACGTACATCAGGGTGCCGAAGACTGTGACCAGAGTGCAGACGCTGAGCAGGAACACGAGGATCTTCTGCTTGCTGCCGCGCAGGGCGTCGAGCAGGTAGTGCGCCTGTTTCAGGTAGGGGCCGAGCTTGAGTACGCGGAAGATCCGCAGCATCCGGATCACTCGGATGATCAGCAGGTATTGGGCGTCGCTGTAATACAGCGCGAGGATGCCGGGCACGATCGCCAGCAGATCCACCAGCCCGTAGAAACTGAAGGCGTAGCGCAGCGGTTTGGGTGAGCAGTACAGGCGCAGCAAATACTCGCCGAGGAAGATGACCGTGAAGCCCCATTCGATGTACGCCAGCACATTGGCGTAGTTCTGGTGGATGTCATCGATGCTGTCGAGGATCACCGTCACCAGACTGGCGAGGATGATCAGCAGCAGGGTCTTGTCGAAACGACGTCCCGCTACTGTGTCAGTCTGGAAAATGATCACGTACAGGCGATCACGCCACGTGTTGTTGCCGTTCATGCGAATCGCTCTGGCGGTAAATCAGCGCAGCCTAGGTTGATTCTCCCCGTTAGCGCAAGGCGCGACGTTGATCTCCGGTTGGCGCATCAGGCGAATGCCGGTGCGCAGCAGCCAGCAGGCGAGAATGAACGGTGCCGTGAGGGTCGCCAGACCCAAGGCACTGAACAGCGGCGTCAGAAGCAGCGCCAGGCCGATGCCGAACAGCGGCAACCACGGTTGCTGGCGCTGGGCGCTGAAGGCGAGGGCGGCGAGCACCGCGTTGTAGCCCCCCAGACCGAGCAGCGCGACCTGGCTGTCGTGATGCAACAGGCTGGAACCCAGACCAATTACCGAAGCCAGCAGCGCCCAGGCAAAGGCCCGGCGATCGGCGATCAGCAAACCGGCCGCGATCAATCCACCGGCCAACGGATGGTCGAGGAACATCACCTGACCGAAGCCTTTCAGGGCGGCACCGAGCAGGTTCACGGTATTCAGTTCAAGCGCCGGAGCCGGCGTCGAAGGCTCGGCGAAACACAGGAACACCCAGCTCAACAATACGAACGGCGCAGTGTAAGCGGGCAGGTACTCGGTGAGGCGTGCGCGCTTGAGCCATTGCTGCGTGATCATCGCGCTTAGACCGCCGGCCGCTAGAATCAGCGGCGGCAGCATCGGCGACCAAGGGAAATACAGGCTCAGCAACAGGCCGACCAGCACGCCGTTGTAGCTGAACAGTCCGGCCTGGCGATCAGCCTTGGCGTAGTTGCGCCGTTGCGCGGTGAGCAACCCGGCGACCGCGCCGAGCAGCGCGCCGGCGAACAGCACCGGCGCGGTGAATAAAATGGCCAAAAGGCACAGCAGGCCACACAACGGGTGGCGCTGGAGGAAGATCTGACTGAAGCCGTTGAGCAACGCTTCGGCCCAGTCGGGGCAGTGGGTGTTGAAATGGTTGGCAGGCATGTCGGGACAATCTGGGCAGTAGGACAATCAAAAGGTCTTGCTTGAAGCCGTGGTGAGGGAGCTCATGCCCGGTGAATGCGGTGTCTCTTTTGGAAACCGTCATGCCGAGCGACGGGAGCATGCTCCCTCGCCACACAGGTGTTGCTTAAATCAATGTTTCGATCCGCAGCGAGTTAGTCGACCCCGGCTGGCCAAACGGCACACCCGCGGTGATCAGCAACGTATCGCCACGCTCGGCCATTCCTTGAGCCTGAGCGATTTCCAGCGCGGTCGAGCACACTTCATCCACCTGACGCAGGCGATCATTGACCACCGAATGAATGCCCCACGCCACGCTCAAGCGGCGGGCGGTCTGCAGGTTCGGCGTCAGGTTGAGGATCGGCGCCTTCGGCCGCTCCCGCGCCGCACGCAGACTCGATGCGCCGGACTCGCTGTAGTTGACCAGCACCGCCACCGGCAGCACGTTGCTGATCCGGCGAATCGCACAACTGATGGCATCGGACACGGTCGCTTCGGCTTTCGGCCGGCTGACGTCGAGCTGGGTCTGGTAATCCGGACCGTTCTCCACCTGGCGGATGATCTTGCTCATCATCTGCACGGCTTCCAGCGGGTATTCGCCGGACGCGGTTTCTGCCGACAGCATTACCGCATCGGCGCCTTCGGCCACGGCGTTGGCCACGTCGGTGACTTCGGCGCGGGTCGGGGCAGGCGAGAAGCGCATCGACTCGAGCATCTGCGTCGCCACCACCACCGGTTTGCCGAGCTGGCGGCAGGTGGTGATGATGTTTTTCTGGATCTGCGGCACGCTTTCGGCCGGCACTTCCACGCCCAGGTCGCCGCGGGCAACCATGATCGCGTCGCTCAGCTCGGCGATTTCGCACAGTTGTTCGACAGCCGACGGCTTCTCGATTTTCGCCATCAGGAACGCCTTGTCGCCGATCAGCTCGCGGGCCTCGATGATGTCTTGCGGACGCTGCACGAACGACAGCGCGACCCAGTCCACACCCAGCTCCAGGCCGAAGCTCAGGTCGCGGCGATCCTTGGTGGTCAGCGGGCTCAGATCGAGTACCGCTTGCGGCACGTTCACGCCTTTGCGGTCCGACAGCTCGCCGCCGTTGAGCACTGTGGTGTCGATCGCATCGCTGTATTTGGTGATGACCCGCAGACGCAGTTTGCCGTCATCGAGCAGCAGATCCATCCCGGCTTCCAGCGCGGCGATGATCTCCGGATGCGGCAGGTTCACCCGGCGCTCGTCGCCCGGCGTTGCGTCCAGATCGAGGCGGAACGCCTGACCGCGATGCAGTTGAACCTTGCCGTCAGCGAACTTGCCGACCCGCAGTTTCGGCCCTTGCAGGTCCATCAGGATGCCGAGCGGATAGTTGAGCTGGCGCTCGACTTCGCGGATCCACTGATAGCGCTTGGCGTGGTCGGCGTGATCGCCGTGGCTGAAGTTGAGGCGGAAGATATTGACCCCGGCCTCGACCAGCTCGCGGATGTCTTCGATGCCGTCGACGGCAGGTCCGAGGGTGGCGAGGATTTTGACCTTTTTATCAGGCGTCATGATTTAGAGCTCTCAAGGATCAGGATGGCGCGGAAGTCGTTGACGTTGGTGCGGGTCGGCTCGGTGACGATCAGCGCATCGAGCGCCGCGAAGTAGCCGTAGCCGTTGTTGTTATCCAGCTCGTCGCTGGCGCTCAGGCCGAGGGCGGCGGCGCGGGCGTAGCTGTCCGGGGTCATGATCGCGCCGGCGTTGTCTTCCGAGCCGTCGATGCCGTCGGTGTCACCGGCCAGCGCATAGACGCCGGGCTGGCCCTTGAGGCTGTCGGTGAGGCTGAGGAGGAATTCGGCGTTGCGTCCGCCACGGCCATTGCCGCGCACGGTCACGGTGGTTTCACCGCCGGAAAGAATCACGCACGGTGCCGCCAGCGGCTGGCCGTGATGAATGATCTGGCGCGCAATGCCGGCGTGGACTTTCGCCACTTCCCGGGATTCGCCTTCCAGGTCGCCGAGGATCAGCGTGCTGAAACCGGCCTGACGGCATTTCACCGCTGCCGCATCCAGCGATTGCTGAGGACGGGCGATCAGTTGGAAATGGCTGCGGGCCAGGCTCGGATCTCCGGGTTTGACGGTCTCCGATTCCGGGCTTTGCAGCCAGGTGCGAACGGAGTCCGGGATTTCGATGCCGTAGCGCTTGATGATCGCCAGTGCTTCGGCGCTGGTGCTCGGGTCGGCCACGGTCGGGCCGGAGGCGATGACCGTGGCGAGGTCGCCCGGTACATCGGAAATCGCGTAGGTATAAACAGTCGCCGGCCAGCAGGCCTTGCCCAGGCGTCCGCCCTTGATCGCCGAGAGGTGCTTGCGCACGCAGTTCATCTCGCCGATGGTCGCGCCGGATTTGAGCAGGGCTTTGTTGATCGACTGTTTGTCGGCCAGGGTGATGCCTTCGGCCGGCAGCGCCAGCAGGGCAGAACCGCCGCCGGACAGCAGGAAGATCACGCGGTCGTCTTCAGTCAGATTGCTGACCAGTTCCAGCACGCGTTTGGCCACGGCCAGACCGGCAGCGTCCGGCACCGGGTGCGCGGCTTCGACCACTTCGATTTTTTCGCACGGGGCGCCGTGACCGTAGCGGGTCACCACAAGGCCCGAGACTTCGCCTTCCCAGCAGCGCTCGACCACTTGCGCCATGGCAGCGGCAGCCTTGCCGGCACCGATGACGATCACGCGACCTGTGCGATCGGCAGGCAAATGGGCTTCGAGGACCTGGTTCGGATGGGCCGCGTCGATGGCTGTGGCAAACAGCTCGCGCAGCAATTGTTGCGGATCGACCGACATGGCGGGCTCCCGGAATTCTTGTTATTCGAAAGGGCAACTCAGAACCCTGTGGGAGCTAGCCCGCTAGCGATTCAGGCGCTGAGGTCTGGCAGACACTCCGCGTCGATTCCATCGCCAGCAGGCTGGCTCCCACAGGTTTGATGCAGGTTGGGACAGGGCTTACTTCTTGTCGCGAATCGAGAAGTTGGCCATGTGTTCCAGGCCCTTGATCAGCGCCGAGTGGTCCCAGTTGCTGCCACCGATGGCCGCGCAGGTGCTGAACACTTGCTGGGCGTTGGCGGTGTTCGGCAGGTTGATGTTCAGCTCCTTGGCGCCTTGCAGGGCCAGGTTCAGGTCCTTCTGGTGCAGGCTGATGCGGAAGCCCGGATCGAAGGTGCCCTTGATCATGCGCTCACCGTGCACTTCGAGGATCTTCGAGGAGGCGAAACCGCCCATCAGCGCTTCACGCACCTTGGCCGGATCGGCACCGTTTTTCGATGCGAAAAGCAGGGCTTCGGCGACGGCCTGAATGTTCAGGGCAACGATGATCTGGTTCGCCACCTTGGCGGTCTGACCGTCGCCATTGCCGCCGACCAGGGTGATGTTCTTGCCCATGGCCTGGAACAACGGCAGTGCGCGTTCGAAGGCATCGGCGTCGCCACCGACCATGATGCTCAGGGTCGCGGCCTTGGCGCCGACTTCACCACCGGACACCGGAGCGTCGAGGTATTGCGCGCCTTTTTCGTTGATCTTCGCGGCGAACGCCTTGGTGGCGGTCGGCGAGATCGAGCTCATGTCGATCACGACTTTGCCTTTGCCGATGCCGGCCGCGACGCCGTCGGCGCGGAACAGCACGTCGTCGACCTGCGGGGTATCCGGCACCATGACGATGATGAATTCAGCTTCCTGGGCCACTTCGCGCGGGTTGGCCAGTGCGACGGCGCCAGCGGCGACCAGGTCGGCAGGGGCGGCGTCGTGGTGCGCCGACAGGAACAGGCTGTGACCGGCTTTCTGCAGGTTCGAAGCCATTGGGTGGCCCATGATGCCGGTGCCGATAAATCCGATTTTAGCCATGAGAAATTCCTCTTGTTTTTGTCTTGCTCAAGCAAATAGTGGGCTGTTGTGGGAGCGAGCCTGCTCGCGATTCAGGCGCTGCGGTACATCAGTTGTACCGAGGTGATCTCATCGCGAGCAGGCTCGCTCCCACAGGTTTTTTGCATTGTTCTTAAATTGCGTTATGGCTCTTCAGCCAGCCGAGGCCCGCTTCAGTGGTGGTCAGCGGTTTGTATTCGCAGCCGACCCAGCCCTGATAACCGATGCGATCGAGGTGTTCGAACAGGAAGCGGTAGTTGATCTCGCCAGTGCCCGGCTCGTTGCGGCCCGGGTTGTCGGCCAACTGCACATGGTTGATCTCGGCCAGGTGCGATTGCAGGGTACGGGCCAGATCGCCTTCCATGATTTGCATGTGATAGATGTCGTATTGCAGGAACAGATTGGCGCTGCCGACCTGCTCGCGAATCGACAGGGCCTGCGCCGTGTTGTTCAGGTAGAAGCCCGGAATGTCGCGGGTGTTGATCGCTTCCATCACCAGTTTGATGCCAACGGCTTGCAGCTTGTCGGCGGCGTACTTGAGGTTGGCGACGAAGGTCTTTTCAACGGTGGCATCGTCCACGCCCTGCGGACGGATACCGGCCAGGCAGTTGACCTGGGTATTGCCCAGGACCTGTGCGTAAGCGATGGCCAGATCGACACCGGCGCGGAACTCTTCGACCCGGTCCGGCAGGCACGCGATACCGCGCTCGCCCTTGGCCCAGTCACCGGCCGGGAGGTTGAACAGCACTTGGGTCAGACCGTTGGCGTCGAGTTTGGCCTTGATTTCGGCAGAGCTGAAATCGTACGGGAACAGGTACTCGACACCGCTGAAGCCCGCCTTGGCGGCGGCGTCGAAACGGGCAAGGAAATCCTGTTCGGTGAACAGCATGGACAGGTTGGCTGCGAAACGCGGCATGGTGGTCTCCCGTAAATTTGTGCAGGCCCTTGTGGGAGCTAGCCTGCTAGCGATGACGGTGTGTCAGGCAACATCAATGTTGAATGTACCGGCCTCATCGCGAGCAGGCTCGCTCCCACAGGGGTGACGATCAGCAGTTAATCGAGCAACGAAATCGCCGTTGGCGCATCGTTGCCGACCAGCGCCAGGTCTTCGAATTCGTTGACGGCGTTGATCTCGGTACCCATGGAGATGTTGGTCACACGCTCCAGAATGATCTCGACGATCACCGGTACCTTGAACTCTTCGATCAGCTCTTCGGCCTTGCGCAGGGCAGGGGCGATGTCAGCCGGTTCGAACACACGCAGGGCCTTGCAGCCCAGGCCTTCGGCGACTGCGACGTGGTCGACACCGTAACCGTTGAGTTCCGGCGCGTTCAGGTTATCGAAGGACAGCTGCACGCAGTAGTCCATTTCGAACCCGCGCTGTGCCTGACGGATCAGACCCAGGTACGAGTTGTTCACCACAACGTGGATGTACGGCAGATTGAACTGGGCGCCGACCGCCAGTTCTTCGATCATGAACTGGAAGTCATAGTCCCCCGACAGGGCCACGACTTTACGGTTCGGATCGGCCTTCACCACGCCCATCGCTGCCGGAATGGTCCAGCCCAACGGACCGGCCTGGCCGCAGTTGATCCAGTGACGCGGCTTGTAGACGTGCAGGAACTGCGCGCCGGCAATCTGCGACAGACCGATGGTGCTGACGTAGCAGGTGTCCTTGCCGAACACCTGGTTCATTTCTTCGTAGACGCGCTGCGGCTTGACCGGCACGTTGTCGAAGTGGGTCTTGCGTTGCAGGCTGGACTTGCGCTGCTGGCAATCCTGCAGCCAGGCGCTGCGGTTTTTCAGCTTGCCGGCGGCTTGCCATTCACGGGCGACTTCGATGAACACGGTCAGCGCGGCAGCAGCGTCGGAAACGATGCCCAGGTCCGGGGTGAACACGCGGCCGATCTGGGTGCCTTCGATGTCGACGTGAATGAACTTGCGACCTTCGGTGTACACGTCGACCGAACCGGTATGACGGTTGGCCCAACGGTTACCGATGCCCAGTACCACGTCGGACTTCAACAGCGTGGCGTTGCCGTAGCGGTGCGAAGTCTGCAGACCGACCATGCCGACCATCAGCGGGTGATCATCAGGAATGGTGCCCCAGCCCATCAGGGTCGGGATCACTGGAATGCCGGTCAGCTCGGCGAATTCCACCAGCAGATCGCTGGCGTCGGCGTTGATGATGCCACCACCGGCGACCAGCAATGGACGTTCAGCCTGATCGAGCAGCGCCAGAGCCTTTTCTACCTGCACGCGAGTTGCGCTCGGCTTGGCCAGCGGCAGTGGCTGGTAGGCGTCGATGTCGAATTCGATTTCGGCCATCTGCACGTCGAACGGCAGGTCGATCAGCACCGGGCCCGGGCGGCCGGAACGCATTTCGTAGAAGGCTTTCTGGAACGCGTAAGGCACCTGGCCCGGCTCCAGAACGGTGGTCGCCCACTTGGTCACCGGCTTGACGATGCTGGTGATGTCGACGGCCTGGAAGTCTTCCTTGTGCATACGGGCACGTGGCGCCTGGCCGGTGATGCAGAGGATCGGGATGGAGTCCGCGGAGGCGCTGTACAGACCGGTGACCATGTCGGTGCCGGCCGGGCCGGAAGTGCCGATGCACACGCCGATGTTGCCGGCCTTGGTGCGGGTGTAGCCCTCGGCCATGTGCGAGGCGCCTTCAACGTGGCGAGCGAGGACGTGATCGATGCCACCGACTTTCTTCAGGGCGGAATACAGCGGGTTGATCGCAGCACCTGGAATGCCAAAAGCGGTATCAACCCCTTCACGGCGCATCACCAGAACGGCGGCTTCGATTGCTCTCATTTTGCTCATGGTTTTGTGCCTCTTTACGTTTTGTAATTGTATACAAGTGGCTTTGCGCAGAGTGTATTCACGGCGGACGGCGCAGGTCAATCCATTTTCTCAAGCGCCTGTTTCATTCGTCGGAAGCCGTTTCTGCTGTGGCTTTTCGTCGCATGGGGCGCTTTTCGAGAATTATTGTATACAAAAAAATAATTCATTGTGTTCTATTTGCTGCATCGGGCTGCGGCACAAACGCGCAGCCCAACGGCTTTCCCAATAACAAAATGAGGACGGCACCATGAGCGCTTTAACGTTGAAAGTCGCAGTTAACCTGGTCAACGAAGCCATCAGCGCAGGGCGGGCGATCTCCGCTGCGCCGCTGACCATTGCAGTACTGGATACCGGCGGCCATCTGGTCACCTTGCAACGCGAAGACGGCGCCAGCCTGCTGCGCCCGAACATCGCCATCGGCAAAGCCTGGGGCGCCATCGCCCTGGGTAAGGGCTCACGCCTGCTGGCGCTGGACGCACAACAACGCCCGGCGTTCATCGCCGCGCTCAACAGCATGGGGCAGGGCAGCGTCGTGCCGGCACCGGGCGGCGTGTTGATCCGTGATCAGGCGGGCAACGTGCTGGGAGCGATCGGCATCAGCGGCGATCTGTCGGATGTCGATGAGCAGGTGGCGATCAAGGCTGTGGAGGCTTTGGACCTGCGGGCGGATGCGGGGGTGGCGGCTTGATTTGCGGCGTTTGAACTGACGTCGTCGCGAGCAGGGTTACAAGTTGTCACAGGTATACATATTTCTGTGGCCACCTTAAAACCCCTGTGGGAGCGAGCCTGCTCGCGATGGCTGCCTGGCAGACACAACCTGATAAGGATCTGAACCGCATCCCAGCATTTTCAGGGCTAGCTTGTTTCATGACTGCAATCATGGAGGAGGCTCATCAATGTCCAATTCACCCGCTTCACACCGCCTGAGGATCGGTCGCTATGCCGAGCCTGATCGTATTTACTTACTCACTTCCAATACTTACCAGAGAAAACCGTTTTTCAGGGATTTGGCCTTGGGCAGGTTAGTGGCTAATCAGTTTGTTTTGGCGCAAAAACAGGGTCATGCGAACTCTCTGGCTTGGGTAGTTATGCCTGATCACTTCCACTGGCTCATTGAACTGAAGAGCGGATCGCTCGGTGAGTTGATGCAACGAACCAAATCACTCAGCACCAAAGCCGTAAACCAGTTCACTGGTGGAAAAAAAACAATCTTTGGCAGAAGGGGTTCTATGACCAGGCTCTTCGCCAGGAAGAGGAGCTGGTGAAGTTGGCACGGTATGTCGTGGCTAACCCATTGCGGGCTGGATTGGTGGAAAAACTGTCTGACTATCCGTTGTGGGATGCAATTTGGGCTCAAGCCAAAATCGGGTCGTCTTCATCGCTAGCAGGCTAGCTCCCACGGGAGGGTTTGCGGATGCAGGAGGGTGAGAGCTCGCCTGCTCGCGATGAAGTCACCGGAGGCGTCAGTCCGGCTCGCAGCCCTTGAGCACCAACCGGATGATGGTTTGCGCTGCCGACTCATAATCGGCTTCGTCGAGCTTTTCCTTGCCGGTCACGGCGGAGATCTGCCAGTCGAAGTCGGCGTAGGTCTGGGTCGCGGCCCAGATGCTGAACATCAGGTGGTTGGGGTCGATCGGGGCGATCTGGCCGCGGTCGATCCAGCTCTGGATGCAGTCGATGTTGTGCTTGGCCTGGCTGTTCAGTTGCTCGACCAGGTCGGCGCTCAGGTGCGGGGCGCCGTGCATGATTTCGCTGGCGAACACCTTGGAGGCAAACGGCAGGTCGCGGGAGATGCGGATCTTCGAGCGGATGTAGCCGCTCAGCACTTCGCTCGGCACGCCGTCCGGGTTGAACGGGGTCGAGGCCTGCAGGATCGGCACGATGATGCTTTCCAGAACCTCGCGGTAGAGGTTTTCCTTGGACTTGAAGTAGTAGTAGACGTTGGGCTTGGGCAATCCCGCCTTGGCGGCGATGTCGCTGGTTTTGGTCGCAGCGAAGCCCTTGTCGGCAAACTCTTCACTGGCGGCACGCAGGATCAGTTCTTTGTTGCGCTCGCGGATTGTGCTCATAAACCCGGTGGTTCCTTGCCTGTTCTGGCGGTTGCGCATGGTAGCACCGGCCTCGCGCGCCGCTCAACAATGCCCCGTGTGGCCTGCAGTCGCGGTATGCTGCGCGGCATTATTTACATAAGGAAACAAGATTCATGGCAGGAAGCAGTTTGCTGGTGCTGATCGACGACATCGCCACCGTTCTGGACGATGTGGCGTTGATGAGCAAAATGGCCGCCAAGAAGACCGCCGGGGTGCTGGGCGATGACCTGGCGCTCAATGCCCAGCAAGTCTCCGGCGTGCGCGCCGAACGGGAAATTCCCGTGGTGTGGGCGGTGGCCAAGGGCTCGTTCGTCAACAAACTGATTCTGGTGCCGTCGGCGCTGGCGATCAGTGCGTTTGTGCCGTGGCTGGTGACGCCGCTGCTGATGGTCGGCGGCGCCTATCTTTGCTTCGAGGGTTTCGAGAAACTCGCCCATCCGCTGCTGCATGGCAAGGACGAAGATCAGGCCGGGCATGCGCAACTGACCGAGGCCGTAGCCGATCCTGCGACCGATCTGGTGGCCTACGAGAAGGACAAGATCAAAGGTGCAATCCGCACCGACTTCATCCTCTCGGCGGAAATCATCGCCATCACCCTTGGCACCGTGGCCGAGGCGTCGCTGACCCAGCAAGTGATCGTGATGTCGGGTATCGCCGTCGTCATGACCGTGGGCGTCTACGGCCTGGTGGCCGGCATCGTCAAACTCGATGACCTAGGCCTGTGGCTGACCCAGAAGCCCGGTGCTGCGGTGCAACGCATCGGCAACGCCATCCTGCGCGCCGCACCGTACATGATGAAAGGCCTGTCGGTGATCGGCACGGCGGCGATGTTCCTGGTCGGCGGTGGCATCCTGACTCACGGCGTGCCGGTGGCACATGACTGGATCGCAAGCGTTGCCGCAGCAGCAGGCAGCGCAGGTTTTGCAGTGCCGGTATTGCTCAATGGCGTGGCAGGGATTGTGGCGGGGGCGGTAGTGCTTGCCGTTGTGTCGGTCGTCGGCAAGCTCTGGAAAGCGCTGAAGGGCTGATTGCCTGCTCAATGAAAAAGGCCATTGGATTCCCATCCAATGGCCTTTTTTTGTGGCTGCCGGTGTTACTCGGCGATCTGCAGCTTGCGCGATTCGGTGTACACGTAGCGCACTTTCTCGTACTCGAACGGCGAGTTCATCTGGCCGTAGCGGAAGCGGGTCTGGTAGCGCTTGTCGACCGCACGCAGCGCCCAGATTTCCGGGTGGTTTTCGCTGACTTTCGACACGTTCAGGTAGTTGATCGCCGATTCGGCGGTGTAGTCCACGGCCAGGCCGGCGGTGTCGCGGATGTTCGACGGGCCGAGGATCGGCAGCACGAAGTAGGCACCGCCCGGTACGCCGTAGAAGCCCAGGGTCTGGCCGAAGTCTTCGTTCTGGCGCGGCAGTCCCATGGCGGTGGCCGGGTCCCACAGGCCGGCGATGCCGATGGTGGTGTTGAGCAGCAGGCGCGCGGTGGTTTCCATCGAGCGCTTGCCCTTGAACTGCAGCAGGCTGTTGACCAGGTTCGGCACGTCGCCAAGGTTGTTGAAGAAGTTGCTCACACCGGAGCGCACGAAGCCGGGCGTGACATAGCGATAGCCATCGACCACCGGCAGGAACACCCATTGGTCGAAGCGGTAGTTGAAGTGGTAGACCCGGCGGTTCCACGACTCCAGTGGGTCATACACGTTCAGTGCGTTGAGGGTCGAGCGCTCGAATTCGCGCTGGTCCAGACCCGGGTTGAACTTGAGTTTGGACAGCGGCTCCTTGAAGCCGTCACTGTCGACCACCACCGGTGCGTTGGCTTTGCTGTTGTCGGCCTGGGCCACGCCTGCACAGAGTAACGCTGCAAACAGCAGGAGATATTTAGCCACGGAAGAACTCCAGCATGGCGTCGCTGTTGACGCGGTAGTTAAGGTTGCCGCAATGGCCGCCCAGTGGGTAAACCGTCAGGCGATCGCCGAAGGTCTTGCGCAGGAAGCCGAGGTCGCCCGGGCCGAGGATCACGTCGTCGGCGTTGTGCATGACGGCGATTTTCGGGCTGTCGTGCAGGTAATCCTTGAGGGCGTACAGGCTGACCTGATCGATCAGTTGCAGCAGGCTGCCGCCGTCGGTGCGGGCGCGCCACATCGGGATCACCTGCTCGGTCAGGTAGCAGTCGAAGTCGCATTGCAGCGCACGCTTGAGGAACGGCGTGAGGCTGGTGCCTTCGGTGATCGGGAATTTCGGTGGGGTGATCAGGCCGCGACGGTTGATCAGGTCCGAAGTAAAGGCGATGTCCGCCGCCGAGAAGCGGAACGAGGTGCCGATCAGCATCGCCATCTGTTCGTTGCTCAGGTGCTGCTTGGACTGCTGGAAGTCGTAGAGCAGCGCGTCGTTGAGGTCGATGTAGCCTTTCTGCTGGAAGTAACGGGTCAGCTTGGCCAGTACCAGTTCATAGAACGTTGTGCTGTTGTTGATGCCCTTGACCTCGGTCTGCACCAGCTTGTCGAGGTTGGTGATCGAGGTGTACAGGTTGACCGGCGGATTCAGCAGCAGGACTTTCTTGAAGTTGAAGCTGCGGCGGGTTTCGTCCAGATGAGCGACGAACGCTGCGTCCAGCGCACCGAGGCTGTAACCGCTGAGGTAATAGTCGGTGACCGGCACTTTCGGGTTTTGCGCGCGCACGGCCTGCATCACCCGGTACATGTCTTCGGCGTCTTCCTTGGTCACGCCGGGGGTGGCGAAACGCGAGGCGGCGCTCATGAAGTCGAAACTGGTGGGGGAGGACAGCTGCACCACGTGGTAGCCGGCCTTGTAGTAGAGCTTTTTCAGGTATTCGTTGAGGCTGCTGTCATAACGCGCGCCGGTGCCGGCAATCAGGAAGATCAGCGGGGCTGCCTTGTCCTGGGTGGCGATGCGATAGGTGAGTTTTTTCACTGCCCAGAAATTGTCCGGCAGGATGAATTCGCGTTCCGGGCGCAGGGTGACGCTGCGGTCGGTCTGGTTGATGTCGTCGTCCGACGGCAACTCCGGACGCAGGTCCGGCGGCGTGGTGGCGATGGTCGCTTCGAACGGGTTGGTCAGGGGATAGCCATAACTGGCGGCGTCGATATCCACCGCCAGTGCGGACGCACTCAGAATAAGGCCGCCAAACAGGGCGGCGAAGCGCAAGGATCGGAGCATGACTGAAGCCCTTAAAGGAAGGTGCCGAATGAGGTTCGCAGGCTATGACCACTGGGTTTGCGCCAAAGTGCCATGCCTCGGCACCAAACTGACGGAATTCGGGGTAATAGTAGCCGGACGATACACTTTGCGCGGATCGAATGACCAGTTAAGAGTTGTTAGTTCTTGCACACGGCTGGCAGGCGATTAAGCTGGCCGCCGATTTCCTCGTTTGGAGTGTTCCATGTCCCGCCGCTTGCCCGTGATTCTGCTGCTCGTTCTGTTGCCGTTATGGCTGGCCGCCAGTTATGGCGCGCGTTATGGCTTCATGGAGGACGCGCAATGGGTGGGCATTTGCGTTGACGAGGCGAGCCGCTGGGAATGCTCGGTGCGTTCGAACCTGGGCCTGATGATTCATTTCCAGATGCTCGGCTGGGCGGCGGTCGCGGCTGCCGTGATCGGCTTTGTCGTGCCGGGACGGGCAGGGTGGTGGCTGGCGGTGCTGGCGCTGGTGTTCGGGTTTCCGGCGCTGGCGTTGTACAACACCACGCTGGCGGTGTTTGCGGTGGTGATTGCGGGGTTGCGGCTGGTGCGGGAATCGCGCTCCGCCAACGAATAGTCATGCATCGCGGGCGAGCCCGCGATGCTTTCAGATACTGAAGGTCAGCCTTTGCGAACCCGCAGGCAGCGCCACAACGCGACCACCATCAATCCGCTGACCAGCGCCCAGCCCCAGGCCTGCTGATTCTGCAAGCCTTCACGGAACAGCTGCGGCGCAATGCAGGCACCGATGATGAAGGTCAGCAAGGCAATTTCCCGGCGGGCCACCGGCACCGGGCGGCACAGGTAAACCAGTGCCGGCAGAATGAACGCTGCACTCGCGAAGCTGCGATAGCGCGGATCGAACACCATCTCCAGCACCATTATCGCTGCCGCAAAACCGGCCGCGGCAACCAGCCAGCCGGCTTGTCGTTCGAACATATTGAAGGCGCGTTCACGCCAGCCGCTGCGGGCGCTCAAGGTCAGCGCGGCGTGCGCCAGCACCAGCAGATTCAATACGGTCAGCAGGCCGACCCATACCCATTCGCTGGCGAAGCGCGTGGTCAGCCATGCCAGGTTGGCCCAGGCTCCGATCGAACAAGCGGCGAGGGCGCCGAGCAATGGCAGCACCAGCGCTGAAGCCGTGGTGCGAACCCGACCGCCAAGCACCAGCGTGCCGAGGAAAATCAAACCGCCGATTGCCAGCCAGCGCGACCAGTCAGGTACGTTGGATACCGGCCCGGCCAGCACGCCTTTGTCCTGGCGATCCGCATCGAACAGCCCCCAGTAACCGCCAACCGCGCCTTCACTGCCGCGTTTCCACGGCTGGTCGAACGCTTCGATCAGGTTGTAATGCCAGCCCTGCTGTTCGGCCAAAGTGACAAAACCGCGAATGAACCTGGCTTCGTTGACCCGGCTCGGCAATGCGGTCTCCCGTTGACGGCCTTCGCTCGGCCAGCCGGTTTCGCCAATCATCACGTCCTTGGGGGCGAATTTGTTGCCGAACACCTGGCGCACATCGGCCACGTGTTGCAGGGCAGCATCGATGTTCGAAGGATCATCTTCCCAGTACGGCAGCAAATGAATGGTCAGGAAGTCCACCGCCGGCGCGACTTCCGGGTGCTTGAGCCAGAACTCCCAGACATCGGCGTAGGTCACCGGCTGCTTGATATGGCTTTTGACTTTGTTGATCAGCTTCGCCAGTTGCGCTCCGGTGACTTCTTTGCGCAGCAAGGCTTCGTTGCCGACGATCACCGCACTGACCACGTCCGGGTTGGCGTTGGCCGAGGCGATCAGCAGATCGACTTCTTTCTCGGTGTCCACCGGGTTGCTGTTGACCCAGGCGCCGATCATCAGCTTCAAACCATGCTTGCGCGCCAGTTCCGGCAGGGCTTCGAGGCCGGTCATGGAATAGGTGCGGATGCATTCGAAGCGGGTGGCGAGCAGGGCGAGGTCGGCGTCCATGCGCTCCGGGCGCAGTTTGAACGGCACGTCGAACGGCGACTGATCCTTGTCGAACGGCGTGTAGGAGGCGCATTGCAACTTGTGGGTCGGGGTGGCGACATCCGGCAGGATCACCGGTTTGCCGAGGCCGTACCAGAAGCCGCAAAGCGCAAACAGGCCGAGCAGGCAGGCGAACAGATAAGGAAGAAAAGGGAAGCGGGAGGATGCGGACATGGTCAGGCCGAGTGGCTGCAAAGCGACGCATGTTACCTGCATTTATAGAGGGGTTGGTGGCCTGCATGTTTTTGACATGCAAAGTTCGGGCGGATTGTCTGGCGTCAAATATTCAGACGCAGTTAATGGCTTTCTGATGTCGTTTCTCGTTGCTTCGAGGTCGCTGGCAGAGCAGGTCGCTGTGTGCGTCAGGTTGATGATCAAAGCCATCAGTACTCCGCTGATGTTCGAACGAGTTTGCGGTCAGGCGTGATGGGGGCGCTGTGCACCATAACAATACGTTGACGATGCCCGGCATCCGTCGGGCGCAGCATTTCGGGGAAGTAACGATGAAGATGCGACGACTTTTAGGCGCAGGTGCCGCTCTGGTGCTTGCGATGAGCTCCACTTTCGCCAGCGCTGAAAAACAGACCCTGAACATCGGTTACGTTGACGGCTGGTCCGACAGCGTCGCGACCACCCACGTGGCGGCCGAAGTGATCAAACAGAAACTCGGCTACGACGTGAAGCTCCAGGCCGTCGCCACCGGGATCATGTGGCAGGGCGTTGCCACCGGCAAACTCGACGCCATGCTGTCGGCCTGGCTGCCGGTGACCCACGGCGAGTACTGGGCGAAGAACAAGGATCTGGTCGTCGATTACGGCCCGAACTTCAAGGACGCAAAAATTGGCCTGATCGTGCCCGAGTACGTCAAAGCCAAATCCATCGAAGACCTGAAAACCGACGACAGCTTCAAGAAGCGTATCGTCGGCATCGACGCCGGCTCGGGCGTGATGCTCAAGACCGACCAGGCGATCAAGGACTATGACCTGACCGGCTATCAACTCAAGGCCAGTTCCGGCGCCGGCATGATCGCCGAGTTGACCCGCGCCGAGAAAAAGAACGAATCCATTGCTGTGACCGGCTGGGTGCCGCACTGGATGTTCGCCAAGTGGAAACTGCGTTTCCTCGACGACCCGAAAGGCGTGTATGGCGCGGCTGAAACCGTGAACAGCATCGGCAGCAAGGAGCTGGATACCAAGGCGCCGGAAGTGGCGAAGTTCCTGAAGAACTTCCAGTGGGCCTCCAAAGACGAAATCGGTCAGGTCATGCTGGCGATCCAGGACGGTGCCAAACCTGAAGCCGCTGCCAAGGACTGGGTTGCCAAACACCCGGACCGCGTGGCTGAATGGACTAAATAAACGCTGCACCGCTTTACCCTGTGGGAGCGAGCCTGCTCGCGATGCGATCTGCCAGTCGACTCAAGAGGTGACTGACAAGACGCCTTCGCGAGCAGGCCCGCTCCCACATTTATTTGTACAGTCCTGAAATTGGCATAACGGTCATGGCGTTCTACTACTAAGGTCGTCTGGAAGCCGGCTCGCAGCCGCATACAGTGGATACGTTCCAAAAATAAAAATCTGTGCTGCGAGGATAAAAACAATGAACGACAGCATTTACCTCTCTATTCAGAACAGCCCGCGCTTCAAGGAGCTGGTGAAAAAAAGGGAAAGGTTCGCCTGGATACTCTCGGCGATCATGCTAGGGCTCTACTCCGGATTCATCCTGCTGATCGCGTACGGGCCGCAAGTGCTCGGGACCAAGATCAGCGCCGGCTCATCGATCACCTGGGGCATTCCCATCGGTGTCGGGCTGATTGTCTCGGCCTTCATCCTGACCGGTATCTACGTACGCCGCGCCAATGGCGAGTTCGACGACCTGAACAATGCGATTCTCAAGGAGGCTCAGCAATGATCCGGCGTCTACTGGCTCTTTTGAGCATCGCAGCGTTCGCTCCAGCCGCCTGGGCCGCTGACGCCCTGACCGGCGAAGTCCACAAGCAACCGCTCAACGTTTCCGCGATCGTCATGTTCGTGGTGTTCGTCGGCGCGACCCTGTGCATCACCTACTGGGCCTCCAAGCGCAACAAGTCGGCTGCCGACTACTATGCGGCGGGCGGCAAGATCACCGGTTTCCAGAACGGTCTGGCAATTGCCGGTGACTACATGTCGGCGGCGTCCTTCCTGGGGATTTCCGCGCTGGTGTTCACCTCCGGCTACGATGGCCTGATCTACTCGATCGGCTTCCTGGTGGGCTGGCCGATCATTCTGTTCCTGATCGCCGAGCGCCTGCGCAACCTGGGCAAATACACCTTTGCCGACGTGGCATCCTACCGCCTCGGGCAAACCCAGATCCGCACGCTGTCGGCCTGCGGTTCGCTGGTGGTGGTGGCGTTCTACCTGATCGCGCAAATGGTCGGTGCCGGCAAGCTGATCCAGCTGCTGTTCGGCCTCGACTACCACGTCGCGGTGATTCTGGTCGGTATCCTGATGTGCCTGTACGTGCTGTTCGGCGGCATGCTGGCGACCACCTGGGTGCAGATCATCAAGGCGGTTCTGTTGCTGTCCGGTGCCTCGTTCATGGCGCTGATGGTGATGAAGCACGTCAACTTCGACTTCAACACCCTGTTCTCCGAATCCATCAAGGTTCACGCCAAGGGCGAAGCGATCATGAGCCCCGGCGGTCTGGTGAAAGACCCGATCTCGGCGTTCTCCCTCGGCCTGGCACTGATGTTCGGTACCGCCGGCCTGCCGCACATCCTGATGCGCTTCTTCACCGTGAGCGACGCGAAAGAAGCCCGCAAGAGCGTGCTGTATGCGACCGGTTTCATCGGCTACTTCTACATCCTGACCTTCATCATCGGCTTCGGCGCGATCCTGCTGGTCAGCACCAACCCGGCCTTTAAAGATGCAGCGGGCGCTCTGCTCGGCGGCAACAACATGGCGGCGGTGCACCTGGCCAATGCCGTGGGCGGCAGCGTGTTCCTTGGCTTCATTTCGGCGGTGGCGTTCGCGACCATCCTGGCGGTAGTGGCGGGCCTGACCCTGGCCGGTGCTTCGGCGGTGTCCCACGACCTCTATGCCAGCGTGATCAAGAAGGGCAAGGCCAACGAGAAGGATGAGATCCGCGTTTCGAAGATCACCACCGTCGCACTGGGCGTGCTCGCCATCGGCCTGGGCATCCTGTTCGAAAGCCAGAACATCGCGTTCATGGTTGGCCTGGCGTTCTCCATTGCGGCCAGCTGCAACTTCCCGGTGCTGCTGCTTTCGATGTACTGGAAGAAACTGACCACCCGTGGCGCCATGATTGGCGGCTGGCTGGGTCTGGTGAGTGCGGTGGGTTTGATGATTCTTGGCCCGACCATCTGGGTGCAGATTCTGCATCACGAGAAGGCGATCTTCCCTTATGAGTATCCGGCGTTGTTCTCGATGATCATTGCGTTTATCGGGATCTGGTTCTTCTCGATCACCGACAAGTCGGCGGCGGCAGAGAACGAGCGGGCGCTGTTCTTCCCGCAGTTTGTGCGTTCGCAGACGGGGTTGGGGGCTAGTGGGGCGGTTTCGCACTGAGGCTTTTTGTGTAGGTTGAGTTGAATGGAAAATGCCCTGGTCGAGAGATTGGGGCGTTTTTTTGTGGGCTTTTTGATTGAGTACATATCCGTTGCTGCGGTAACGGCTTCCTAGGGTTCCGCCCTTACGGCGGGTCACTTTTGGCAAACGCCCCAAAAGTAACCAAAAGGTCTCTACCCTGACGTACGGCCCCTCGCTGAGGCTCGGGGTTCCTTCGCTCCGGGATCGATCCGGGGGCATCGCCTACGGTTTGCTTCGCTGCACCTCCTCTCGATGTGTTTGGCTTCGCCAAACGGTCGCT
>NZ_QWFC01000018.1:0-117070 GCF_003576265.1 Pseudomonas sp. 91RF | reverse complement strand
AGATGTGTATAAGAGACAGATACTCGCCTCAAGCAACCACCCACCCGGGCCGGATGCGAACAGGCGAGGGAATGCGCGAGTGCTGCGCATAGAAACGGCCGATTGCCCGGGACGTGGATGCTGTGAGCCGCAAGGCTCCCTTCCCCGCTATCAGGAGATCGACTTCAATGATCATCGATATCAGCTGCTATCCCACGGATCTCGTGGACCTCGCCTGGAGGCATGACGGTGACCCGTTCACCGGCGAGCGTCTGCTGGAGATGATGGATGGCCCGTACATGGTCAACGGCAAGCCTCGCCGCATCGACAAAGCCTTCATCCAGCCACCCCAGGGCAACACCATTTACACCTGGACCGACGGCGAACTGTCGGGCCGCGAATCCATCGACGCCTACATGGCCTACACCCTGAAAATGGTCCAGACCTACCCGGACCGTTTCATCGGCTGCTTCGTCTACAACCCGCGCTGCGGCGTGGAGAACGGCGTCGAGGCGATCGAGCGCTACGTCAAGGAACACGGTTTCAAGATGGTGCAGATGCAAGCCAACATGCACGCCTACCGTCCCGACCGTGCGCTGGACTGGGTGCGCCCGGCCTTCGAGAAATGCGCCGAGCTGGGCATTCCGGTCAAGCTGCACACCGGCGACGGGCCTTACAGCATCCCGTCGGAATGGGTGCCGATGATCAAGGAATTCCCCAACGTCGACTTCATCATGGCCCACTTCGGCGTGCAGACCGGCGGAGTCTACGTGTTCGAACCGATGCAGTGGGCGATGGAGCTGCCCAACGTCTATTGCGAATCCGGCTGGTGCCTGCAATCGCGGATCGTCGAGTTCGCCAAGGTGCTGCCGACGCACAAGATCCTGTTCGGCACCGACACCCCGCCGAACGAACCGGGCATGTGGCTGCGCCTGCTCGAAGTGCTGTGCCACGAGCCGCCGCAGGGCCTGAACCTCGACGAGGACACCCTCGAAGACTACCTGGGCAACAACACCGCACGGATGATCGGCCTCGAGCCGTCCCCGCCGCCGCGTTCCGTTTCCGAAGCAGAGGCGCAACTCAAGCGCCCCGTCACCACTCAACTGGCCAGGAGCTGAACCGATGATCATCGACACCCATCTGCACCCCACCAACCTGGTCGACGAGGCCTGGCGCCATACCGGCGAACCGTTCACCGGCGAGCGCATGCTCAAGTTGATGGACGGCCCCTACATGATCAACGGCAAGCCGCGCCGGATCGACATGGGCTTCATCCAGCCGCCACCGGGCAACACCGGTTATCGCGACGGCAACCGCCGTGGCCGCGAAGGCGTGCGCGACTACATGTCGTACGTCGCCGAACTGTGCGTGAAGTACCCGGACCGCTTCATCGGCAACTTCAACTTCAACCCGCGCTGGGGACCGGAAAACGGCGCGGCAGAGCTGGAATTCCACATCAAGGAATACGGCTTCAAGATGCTCAAGCTGCACGCCAACATGCACGGCTATCGCCCGGATCGCGCACTCGACTGGCTGCGCCCGGCGATGAAGGTCTGCGCCAAGTACAACATCGTGGTGTTGATCCACACCGGCGATGGGCCGTACACCATTCCGACAATGTTCTATCCAATCATCCGCGAGTTCCCGATGGTCAATTTCATCATCGGTCACTTCGGCATCCAGACCGGCGGCAACTACTCGTTCGAGGCGTTCTGGATGGCGATGGACACGCCGAACGTGTACTGCGAATCCGGCTGGTGCTTCCAGTCGCGGATCGTCGAGTTTGCCAAGGAGTTGCCGCGCAACAAGATCGTGTTCGGCACCGACTCGCCGCCGAATGAACCGGGCATGTGGCTGCGCGAGCTGGAAGTGTTGTGCTCGCCGGCGCCGCAGGGCCTGGGGATCGACGAGGATCACCTTGAGGATTACCTGGGCAACAACATCGCCCGGTTGTGCGGGATCGAACCGACCCCGCCGCCCAAGGATCTGGCCGAGGCGGACATTCGTCTGACCACCACCTACTTGTAGCCATACACAAAACCTGTGGGAGCTAGCCTGCTAGCGATATCGGTCGATCCGTCACCTTCATCGCTGAATGACACACCGTATTCGCTAGCAGGCTAGCTCCCACAAGGGTTCGGTGTTCGACACAGGTACACAGCGACTTACAGGCGCGAAGATGACCCGGCGTTCGCTCGACCGGCAGGCCAACGGCTTGTCGATCGAACGCCACCCTCACCCCTGCGCGCCTGCTTTTTACGAGGTGAAACCATGACCCGTTCGACGCTCGGCGACTCTCAGGATTTTCACGTATTCATCGACGCCTATCGCCGCCAGTACCCGGACGATGTGCTGACCATCACCCAACCCCTTTCTGCCGATCAGGACGTCACCGCCCTGGTCGATGCCCTCGCCACCCAGGGCCGCGACCCGCTGCTGATTTGCGAACACGTCGGCAACCTCGGCGTGCCGGTGGCGACCAATCTGTTCGCCTCCCGCCGGCGTATCGCCCGGCTGTTCGGCGTCAGTGCCGCGCAGTTGCACGAAACCTTCCAGACCCGCGCCAACCAGCCGATTCCGTCGCGCTACGTCGAAACCGGCCCGGTGCTCGATGAAGTCTTTGAAGGCGAAGCGCTGGATCTGGCGCTGCTGCCGATGCTCAAGCATTTCGACAGTGATCGCGGCCCCTACATCACCAACGCGATCATCATCGCCGAGGACCCGCAGACCGGCATCGCCAACATGAGCTACCACCGCTCGATGCGCCACGCCCGTCAGGCCTTGGCCACCAGCCTGCATTCACGCGGGCACCTGTGGCGGATGTTGCAGACCGCCCGCGAACGCGGCGAAGAACTGCGCGTGGCCATGGTGGTCGGCGCGCACCCGCTGTTCATGCTCGCCGCTGCCGCTCGCCTGCCTTATGGCAACGATGAGCGCGCGGTGGCCGGCGGGTTGTTCGGTGCGCCGCTGGAACTGGTCAAGACCCCGCGCTACGGCATCGGCGTGCCGGCTTACGCCGAGTTCGTACTCGAAGGCGCGATAGACCCGGCGGCCTATGCCGAAGAAGGTCCGTTCGGCGAGTTCAGCGGTTACTCCTCGGATCGCTCGACCAACAATGTGCTGCGCGTCGACACCCTGTTGCGGCGCAAGGACGCGTGGCTGGTGGACGTGATGGGCGGACGTTACGCCGAACACCTGACCCTGGCGCGGCTGCCCCGCGAAGCGGAAATGAGCGAGAAGCTCAAGGCGCGCTTCCCCGCCGTCACCGCCGTGCATTACCCGAACTCCGGCACGCACTTTCATTGCTACGTGGCACTGGACCAGAGCCGCGATGGCGAGGCCCGGCAGATCATGCTGGCCCTGCTCGGCTGGGATCCGTACCTGAAAACCGTGATCGCGGTGGACAGTGACATCGACCTCACCGACGACAGCCAGGTGCTGTGGGCACTGGCCACGCACTTCCAGCCGCACCTCGACATCTTCACGATCGACGGTTTGCCCGGCAGCCCGCTGGACCCATCGTCCTCGGTCAATGGCACCACCTCGCGCATGGGCCTGGACGCCACACGCGGCTCGGGGTTCGACGGGATCAAGGCACAGCTCGATCAGGACGTGCTCGAACGCGCCCGGCAACTGCTCGACGGTCTGCCATCATGAACCGCCAGCGGATGGTGGTCGGCATCAGCGGCGCGTCCGGGTTCATCTACGGCGTGCGTCTGCTGGAGTTGCTGGCCGGGCTGAACATCGAAAGCCACCTGATCATCAGCCGCGCCGCGCTGCTGACCATGGCCCACGAAACCGACTACAAACTGGCGGACGTCACCGCCCTCGCCAGCCATTACCACCGCGCCGATGACATCGCCGCCGGGATCGCCAGCGGTTCGTTCCGTTGCCTGGGCATGGTGGTTGCGCCGTGTTCGATGAGGACGCTGGCGGAGATCGCCACCGGCACCTCATCGGGGCTGATCGGCCGCGCCGCCGACGTCACCCTCAAGGAGCGTCGCACCCTGGTGCTGATGGCCCGCGAAACGCCGCTGACCCTCGCCCACCTGCGCAACATGACCGCCGTCACCGAGATGGGCGGGATCATCGCCCCGCCGGTGCCGGCCTTCTACGCCCGCCCCGACAGCCTGGCGCAAATGGTCGACCACAGCCTCGGCCGCGTCCTCGACCTGTTCGGCCTCGATGCCGGCGTCGCCCGCCGATGGCAAGAACCATCACCTGACACATCCCCTGTGGGAGCCAGCCTGCTGGCGAAAGCAATCAACCCGTCGCCATCACAGGTGAATGACACACCGCCATCGCAAGCAGGCTAGCTCCCACAAAAAACAATCCACTCGTGCACCGGTAATCATCAAGGAGCCTCACATGAACACCCCCTTCAACGCCCCGACCCCGAACACCAAAATCCCGGTCACCATCCTCACCGGGTTCCTCGGTGCCGGCAAAACCACCCTGCTCAATTACATCCTCAAGGAAAACCATGGCCGCAAGATCGCGGTGATCGAAAACGAGTTCGGCGAGGTCGGCATCGACGGCGATCTGGTGCTCAGCTCCGAGACCGAAGAAATCTACGAAATGGTCAACGGCTGCGTCTGCTGCACCGCCGAAGTCCGCGAGGATCTGGTGCGCATCGTTCGCGAACTGGTGGCGCGTCCGGTGCGGCTCGACCATATCCTGATCGAAACCAGCGGCCTGGCCGACCCGTACCCGGTGGCCCAGAGTTTTTTCATCAACGACCCGATTGCCGAGGAAGTCGAACTCGACGCCATCGTGACCATGGTCGATGCCAAACACATCGCCCAGCACCTGGAAGACCTGCAACTGGACGGCGTCGACAATCAGGCGGTGGATCAGATCGTCTGCGCCGACCGCATCGTCATCAACAAGGTCGATCTGGTCAGCGCTGAAGAAGTGGAAACCCTGCGCGGCAAGATCCGTGGATTGAACGCCACGGCGGATCTGGTGACCTCGACCCATGCGCAAATCGACCTGTCGAAAATCCTCGGCATCGGCGCCTTCGAATGCACGCAGAAGCTGATGGAAATCGGCGCGGATCAGCACGATCACGATCACCACGACCATGACCATCACGCTGAAGAACCCGATCACGAGCACGACCCGAGCGTGTCCTCGGTGGGCATTGCCGTGGACGGTGCCGTCAACCTGATGGCGTTCCACCGCTGGATCAGCGAGTTGCGCAGTGCTCAGGCCGACAACCTGTACCGCATGAAAGGCGTGCTGGCGGTGGCCAACGAAGACCAGCGCTACGTGCTGCAAGGTGTGCACAGCCTGGTGGAGTTCCGCGCCTCGACCGCGTGGGGTAGCGAGCCGCGCTCGAGCAAGATCGTGTTCATCGGCCGCGACCTGGATCGGGCGGCGCTGAACCAGGGCTTCGCCGCCTGCCTGGCCGGCTGAAACCCGGCATCGGAGCCGGTGGATGGCGGTTCCGGGCACACAGAACGAATACCCCTCTGTACCGAATAACAACAGCTAGAGGTGATTCCCCATGTCGTCAGCCAGTTCCTCCTCCACCGTCCACCCCGTCGACCGCGTCTTGCCGGTGCGACAGATGCTCACCCTCGGCCTGCAGCACATGGCCGTCTCGTACATCGGCGCCATCGCCGTGCCGTTGATTGTCGCCAGTGCCTTGAAGATGTCCCACACCGACACGGTGGTGCTGATCAGCACCACCCTGTTCTGCTCCGGCATCGCCACCCTGTTGCAGACCGTCGGTTTCTGGAAGTTCGGCGTGCGCCTGCCGATCCTGCAGGGCGTAGCGTTCAGCAGCGTCGGACCGGTGATCGCCATCGGCAGCAACCCGGAGGTGGGCTTCGCCGGGGTCTGCGGGGCGGTGATCGGCGCGGGGATTTTCACCCTGCTGATGGCGCCGTTCGTGGGCCGCTTGCGACGATTCTTTCCGCCGGTGGTGACCGGTTGCATCGTCACGGTGATCGGTTTGCAGCTGTTCCCGATTGCCTATGAATGGGTCGGCGGCGGGCGCAACGCGAGCAATTTCGGCGCGCCGGCGTTTCTTGCGGTGGCGGTGCTGGTGCTGCTGACCATCCTGCTGGTCAACCGTTATGGCAGCCCGTTGCTGCGCAACATGGCGGTGCTGGTCGGCATGCTGGTGGGCGCCGGTCTGGCTTACGCTCTGGGCATGGGCAACTTTCACAGCGTCGAGGACGCGCCGTGGCTGACCGTGCCCTATCCGTTCTATTTCGGCTTGCCGACCTTCAGCCTGATCCCCATCGCCACCATGGTCGTAGTGATGATCGTGCAGATGGTCGAGTCCATGGGGCTGTTTGTGGCCATTGGAGACATTGTCGACAAACCGGTGGGCGACAAACAGGTGATCAACGGCCTGCGCGCAAACGGCCTGGCCAGCACCATCGCCGGGATGTTCGCCGCGTTCCCGTTCATCGCCTTTATGGAAAACGTCGGGCTGGTGATCCTGACCGGCGTGCGCAGCCGCTGGGTGGTGGCGATCAGCGGCTTGCTGATGTGTTCGATTGCGCTGGTACCGAAGGCCGGGGCGATCATCGCCTCGATGCCGACCGCCGCACTGGGCGGTGCCGGCATCGCGATGTTCGGCGTGGTCGCGGCGGCCGGGATCCAGACCCTGGCCAAGGTCGACTACGAGCGCAATCGCTACAACGTGCTGATCGTCGGTTTCACCATCGCCGCCGCCCTGGTGCCGGTGCTCGCCCCGACTCTGTTCAAACAATTGCCCGAGTGGTCACAGCCGTTCCTGCACAGCAGCGTGGTCATCGCCTGCCTGGTGTCGGTGCTGCTCAACGCGGCGCTCAACGGCGTCAGCGTGCCAGAAACCACACCCGGCAAATCCGCCTCGCACATCCTCTGACTGGAGCTGCCCATGACTCGACTTCAAAACATCCTGATCAAAAATCCCGTAGCGGTGATGACCGGCCTGCGCGGTCCCCGGGCCCGGGCCGGTGCCGTGGACATCCGTGTGGTCAACGGCCGTATCGCCGACATGGCCGCCAACCTTGAGCCACAACCCGGTGAGCGAGTGATCGACGCGCGCAACTCGGTGGTCTATCCGGGCTGGATCAACACCCACCATCACCTGTTCCAGAACCTGCTCAAAGCCGTGCCCGAAGGCTTGAATCAGGATCTGCAAGGCTGGCTGGCCAGCGTGCCCTACCCGCGCCTGAACCGCTTCACCCCGCAACTGGCGCGGATCGCCGCGCGGCTGGGGATGGTCGAGCTGCTGCTGTCCGGCGTTACAACCTGCGCCGATCACCACTATCTCTACCACGCCCACGGCAGCACCGAGACCGGTGACTTGCTGTTCGACCTTGCCGATGAATTCGGTCTGCGCTTCGTGCTGTGCCGTGGCGGTGCGCTGGAGTCGGCGAGCGCGCATCCGGGCTTCTCGAAAACCGCGCTGCAACCGGAATCCCTGGAGCAAATGGTCGGCGATCTCGAACGGCTGAAATCGCGCTATCACCAAGACACCCCGGACGCACTGCGCCGTGTGGTCGTGGCGCCGACCACGCCAACCTTCTCGCTGCCGCCGACGCTGCTGCGCGAACTGGCGCACACCGCCCGAGGCATGGGACTGCGCCTGCACACGCACCTGTCGGAAACCCAGAACTACGTGAATTTCTGCCGCGACAAGTACAACTGCCTGCCGGTGGAGTTCGTCGCCGAACACGAATGGCTCGGCCCGGACGTGTGGTTCGCCCACGCCGTGCACCTGCAACCGGGAGAAATCCGCATGCTCGCCCAGACCGGCACCGGCGTCTCCCACTGCCCGGTGAGCAACGCCCGGCTGGGCAGCGGCGTCGCACCGATTCCGCAAATGTACGAGGCCGGCGTGCCGATCTCCCTCGGCGTCGACGGCGTGGCCTCCAACGAATCCGGAAGCATGGTCGGCGAAGCCAACACCGCGTGGCTGATCCACCGCGCCGAACAAGGCGCCTCGGCCACCACCGCCGAAGACGTCATCCACTGGGGCACCGCCGGCGGCGCACAAGTGCTCGGCCTCGGCGCGGTCGGCACACTGGAAGTCGGCCAGGCAGCGGATCTGGTGATCTACAGCCTCGACCATCCACGCTTCTACGGCTTCCACGACTGCGCCGTCGCACCGGTCGTCGCGGGTGAACCGATTGCCGTGAAGTACAGCCTGGTGGGTGGGCGGATCGTGGTCGATGACGGGGTGATTCCGGGGCTGGATATCGAGCGGATGCGGGCCGAGGCGTGGGAGGGAGTGCAGGCGCTAATGACGGTCGACGATTGACTCGCTGGCGAGGAAAAAATTTGTGGGAGCGAGCCTGCTCGCGAAAGCGGAGTATCAGACACAGATTTGTTGACTGATCCACTTCGTTCGCGAGCAGGCTCGCTCCCACAGGAATCGCGGTGCATTGGCGAACTCGGAAGCTGTCGACTAACGTTAGTACCTCATCGGATTGAGCCCCTGCCAGCTACACCGGGCTCTTGATCAAGGAGAGACTGATGACATCCAACCGCCTCATCGAACAGACCTATCGCACCTGGTCCAGCCCCATCCTGCTGGAACTGAAAAGGCGCGAGCACGAGATGGCGCCGGCCGAGCGTCAGGCGCTTGAAAATGTAATGGTGGAAAGACGATTGCTGGACGTTGGCAACCCGAATGGCAGTGACCGTCGCAAAGGTTCGGCGAACAACAACGAAAGACTTGGGTAGTCGCAAGCCAATGTGCAAAAACTGTGGGAGCAAGCTCGCTCCCACAGGTAAAGCTTTGCCTGGCAATAGAATGTTTTGCCGCCCCATCCAGCTCTGTCCGTGTTCACGCCGCTCGTTGCCCACCCGCCACCGCTGCCGAAGCCGCCAGCATCGCCCGCAACAACACTGCACAGCCCGCCGCCAGATCGTCCGGTGCGGCGTTTTCGATTTCGTTGTGGCTGATGCCGCCCTCGCACGGCACGAAAATCATCCCGGCCGGGCCGAGTTCGGCGAGGAAGATCGCGTCATGGCCGGCGCCGCTGACGATGTCCATGTGCGACAGCCCCAGACCTTTGGCGGCACCGCGCACGGCTTCGACACAGCCTTTTTCGAAGTACAGCGGCGGGAAGTCGGCGGTCGGGGTAAGTTCGTAGGTCAGGCCGTGTTCTTCGCAGGTGGTTTCGATGACTTGCCTGACCTCCGCGATCATCGAGTCGAGGCGTGCCGGTTCCAGATGCCGGAAGTCGAGGGTCATGCGCACTTCACCGGGGATGACGTTGCGCGAGCCAGGATAGGCTTGCAGGCAACCGACCGTGCCGCAGGCGTGGGGTTGGTGTCCGAGGGCGGCGCGATTGACCGCACCGACGATCACCGAGGCGCCGACCAGTGCGTCCTTGCGCAGATGCATCGGGGTCGGGCCGGCGTGGGCCTCGACGCCGCGCAGTTTCAGGTCGAACCACTTCTGCCCCAGTGCGCCGAGCACCACGCCGATGGTTTTCTGCTCGTCTTCCAGGATCGGCCCTTGCTCGATGTGTGCTTCGAAGTAGGCGCCGACCTTGTGCCCGCTGACCTTGCGCGGCCCGGCGTAGCCGATGGCGTTCAGCGCTTCGCCGACCGTTACGCCGTCGGCATCGACCTTGGCCAGGGTTTCTGCGAGGGTGAATTTTTCCGCGAACACGCCGGAACCCATCATGCACGGGGCGAAGCGCGATCCCTCTTCGTTGGTCCAGACCACCACTTCCAGCGGCGCCTCGGTTTCCACCCCCAGGTCGTTGAGGGTACGCAGCACTTCGACCCCGGCCAGCACGCCGAAGCAGCCGTCGAACTTGCCGCCGGTAGGCTGGGTGTCGATGTGACTGCCGGTCATCACAGGGGGCAGCTTCGGGTTGCGCCCGGGGCGGCGGGCGAAGATGTTGCCGACTTCATCGACCGTGACGCTGCAACCGGCGTCCTTGCACCACTGCACGAAAATATCGCGGGCCTGGCGGTCGAGGTCGGTCAGGGCCAGGCGACAGACCCCGCCCTTGACCGTGGCGCCGAGTTTAGCCAGTTCCATGAGCGACGCCCACAAGCGGTCGCGGTTGATGTGCTGATGGGTCGATTGCAGAACGTCTACGGCTGCGTTCATGGGGATCTCCTCAGGCAGTTCTTATGGGAATTACAACGGCGATTTGACGATTACCGGGCTGGTCCGCATCGCGCACAACCCGTAATAGATCAACCCGCCCAGCGCCGAGCCGGTAAACCAGCCGTAGCTGTAGAACCAGCTGAACGCGCTGGTGCCAAGCGACAGCAGGGTCAGCACCACCGGCACGCCGAACGCGATGAACCCGGCCCAGTTCCACGCCGGGTAGACGTCATCGCGGTACAGGCCGGCCAGGTCCAGTTGTTGTTTCTTGATCAGGAAATAGTCCACCACCATGATCCCGGCAATCGGCCCGAGCAGGCTGGAATAGCCCAGCAGCCAGTTCGAATACACGGTTTCCAGGCTGAGGTCGGAGACGATCCAGCCGAGCTTTTTCAGCAACTCATGGCCCATCAGCGCGAGGCCGACGAACCCGGTGAGAATCACTGCCTTGGTGCGGTTGATGACCTTGGGCGCGATGTTCTGGAAATCGTTGGTCGGCGAGACGATGTTGGCGGCGGTGTTGGTCGACAGCGTGGCGATGATGATCAGCGCCATGGCCACCGCGACCCACACCGGGCTCTGGATGTGGCCGATCAAAGTGACCGGATCGGAGACGCTGACACCCACCAGTTTCACTGACGCGGCGGTCATCACCACGCCCAGTGCGGCGAACAGGAACATGGTCAGCGGCAGGCCGAAAATCTGCCCGAGGATCTGATCTTTCTGGCTGCGGGCATAACGGCTGAAGTCGGGAATGTTCAGCGACAGCGTGGCCCAGAAACCGACCATGGCCGTCAGCCCGGCAGCGAAGTAACTGACCACGCTCGCGCCTTCGGGACGCTTCGGCGGAATCGCCAGCAGTTCGGTCATCGACACATTCGGCATGGCCCACACCAGCAGCCCGATGCCGACCGCCACCAGCAGCGGCGCCGACAGGGTTTCCAGCCATTTGATCGACTCGGCGCCACGGATCACCACCCACAGGTTCAGTGTCCAGAAGATCATGAAACCGATCACTTCTCCTGTGCCGCCGAGGGATTTCCAGCCCTCGAAAATCGAGCCGAGAAACAGGTGGATCGCCAGCCCGCCGAACATGGTCTGGATGCCGAACCAGCCGCAGGCCACCAGCGCGCGGATCAGGCACGGCACGTTGGAGCCGAGAATCCCGAAGGACGAGCGCAGCAGCACCGGAAACGGAATGCCGTATTTGGTGCCGGGAAACGCATTCAGCGTCAGCGGGATGAGCACGATGATGTTGGCAAACAGAATCGCCAGCAGCGCCTCGCCGACGGTCAAACCGAAATACGCGGTGAGCACGCCGCCCAAGGTATAAGTCGGCACGCAGATCGACATGCCGACCCACAGGGCGGTGATGTGCCATTTGTTCCAGGTTCGTTCGCGCACCTTGGTCGGTGCCATGTCGTGGTTGTAACGGGGACTGTCGAGGACGTCGCTGCCGGCTTCGAGTTCGAACAAGCCGTCGCGCTCGGTCACTTGCGATCTGTTCTGTTGCATGGCCGCTCCACTGTTCTTCTGATTATTTTTTGCTCATCAAGCGGCTGCACACGCGGGTGCGAGCCGGACGATGGCCGGAGGAACTGACAACCTTCATGCACCGGCCATGGTGTCAGCGGCGGCATCAATAAACGTGCCGGGTGCCCCGCTTGCGCATCGGGCCGTGCTTTCAACTTTGTGTAACTGACTGATGTTTATCAGTTTTAATTATTCACCTGGTGAGCCCGCGAACACTTGACTGAACACTCAGGCTAAATGCCGGGCAAGTTGTCCGAACTGTCAGGACTCAATCTGGTGCACTGCACTTTTTTTCATCGTGGGCGCTCAGCCGCAGCTCAACTTCAAGCGGCTGATTTCACATAGGAAATCTTGCTCATATTTCCAACCTGTCAAGTGCGTCAAAATGGTGAAGTGCCTCACCATTTTGGTGATTTATGATTTTTATCGTTATTTATCAGTCAGTTAAAACAGTCATAAGCTTATAAAAAATAATCTTGATCAATTGCAGAACTGCGACTAGCGTCTATTCCTGACAGCGCTGACAAGATTACGCATTGGGTGCTGCAAACAATAAAACACTAGAACCGGCACAAGTCGGTCATGCCTGCGAGGAACTCGGAATGTCTCTGTTGATCCGTGGCGCCACCGTTGTTACCCATGATGAAAGTTACCGCGCCGATGTCTATTGCGCTGACGGCGTGATCAAAGCCATTGGTGAAAACCTGGATGTTCCCGCCGGCGCCGAAGTGCTCGACGGCAGCGGCCAGTACCTGATGCCCGGCGGCATCGATCCGCACACCCACATGCAACTCCCGTTCATGGGCACCGTGGCCAGCGAAGACTTCTACAGCGGCACCGCCGCAGGCCTGGCCGGCGGCACCACGTCGATCATCGACTTTGTGATTCCCAATCCGCAGCAGTCGCTGCTCGAAGCCTTTCACCAGTGGCGCGGCTGGGCGGAAAAATCGGCGTCAGACTACGGCTTCCACGTCGCGATCACCTGGTGGAGCGAGCAGGTCCGCGAAGAAATGGCCGAGCTGGTCAGCCATCACGGGATCAACAGCTTCAAGCATTTCATGGCCTACAAGAACGCGATCATGGCCGCCGACGACACGCTGGTGGCGAGCTTCGAGCGCTGCCTGGAACTCGGCGCGGTGCCGACCGTCCACGCGGAAAACGGCGAGCTGGTCTATCACCTGCAACGCAAGTTGATGGCCCAGGGCATCACCGGGCCGGAAGCGCATCCGCTGTCGCGGCCATCCCAGGTGGAAGGCGAAGCGGCGAGTCGGGCGATCCGTATCGCTGAAACCATCGGCACACCGCTGTACCTGGTACACGTCTCGACCAAGGAAGCCCTCGACGAAATCACCTACGCCCGCAGCAAGGGCCAACCGGTCTACGGCGAAGTGCTGGCCGGGCATCTGCTGCTGGACGACAGTGTCTACCAGCACCCGGACTGGCAGACCGCCGCCGGCTACGTGATGAGCCCGCCGTTCCGTCCGCGCGGGCATCAAGAGGCGCTGTGGCATGGCTTGCAGAGCGGCAATCTGCACACCACCGCCACCGACCACTGCTGCTTCTGCGCCGAGCAGAAAGCCGCCGGCCGCGACGACTTCAGCAAGATCCCCAACGGCACCGCCGGCATCGAAGACCGCATGGCGGTGTTGTGGGATGAAGGGGTGAACACCGGGCGGTTGTCGATGCAGGACTTCGTCGCCCTCACCTCCACCCACACTGCCAAGATCTTCAACCTCTACCCGCGCAAAGGCGCGATCCGCGTCGGCGCCGATGCCGACCTGGTGCTGTGGGACCCGCAAGGCACCCGCACCATCTCCGCCAAGACCCACCATCAGCAGGTGGACTTCAACATCTTCGAAGGCAAGACCGTGCGCGGTGTGCCGAGCCATACCGTCAGCCAGGGGAAAGTGGTCTGGGCCGACGGCGACCTGCGCGCCGAGCGCGGGGCGGGCCGGTATATCGAACGGCCGGCGTATCCGGCGGTGTTTGACTTGTTGAGCAAGCGGGCTGAGTTGCACAGGCCGGTTGCGGTTAAACGCTGAAATCCAGGCCTTCGGCAATCGCTAGCAGGCTAGCTCCCACAGGTGTACGCATTCCAAATGTGGGAGCCAGCCTGCTGGCGATGAGGCCAGTTCAGACACCACAAAAAACCACTGCCCGACAGAGGCAGAAAACCTCAAATAACCGTGAGGCAAAAAACCGTGATCGAGACCCTGAACCATCTCCCGCACCCGCACGAAAGTGCGGCCGCCCTCGCCGGCCACTTCACCGATCTGGCGCCGCCGCTCAACGACCGTCAGGCGCACCTGGAAGCCTCGCGCTGCCTGTACTGCTACGACGCGCCGTGCGTGAACGCATGCCCGAGCGAGATCGACATTCCTTCGTTCATCCGCAATATCCACCAGGACAACGTGCCCGGTGCGGCGCAGAAAATCCTTTCGGCGAACATCCTCGGCGGCAGTTGCGCCCGGGTCTGTCCGACCGAAATCCTTTGCCAGCAAGCCTGCGTGCGCAACAACGCCCACGAATGCGCACCGGTGCTGATCGGCCTGCTGCAACGCTATGCGGTGGACAATGCGCGCTTCAGCGAGCACCCGTTTCAACGCGCCGCTGCTACGGGCAAACGCATTGCCGTGGTCGGTGCCGGCCCCGCAGGTTTGTCCTGCGCCCACCGCAGCGCCATGCACGGGCATGACGTGGTGATTTTCGAAGCGCGGGAAAAGGCTGGCGGGCTCAACGAATACGGGATCGCCAAGTACAAACTGGTGGATGACTACGCGCAGAAAGAGCTGGATTTCCTCCTGCAAATCGGCGGCATCGAAATCCGCCACGGGCAAAAACTCGGTGAAAATCTGACCTTGAGCGAACTGCATCAGCAGTTCGACGCGGTGTTCCTCGGCCTCGGCCTCAACGCCAGCAAACAACTCGGCCTTGCCCACGAAGACGCCCCCGGCCTACTCGCCGCCACCGACTACATCCGTGAACTGCGCCAGGCCGATGACCTTTCGCAGCTGCCGTTGGCCGAACACTGCATTGTCCTCGGCGCCGGCAACACTGCCATCGACATGGCCGTGCAAATGGCCCGCCTCGGCGCCCGCGACGTCAATCTGGTCTATCGCCGTGGCGCGGCGGACATGGGCGCCACCGGCCACGAGCAAGACATCGCCAAGGCCAATCAGGTGCGGCTGCTGACCTGGGCGCAACCGGACGAAGTGCTGCTCGACGCTCAGGGCAAGGTGCGCGGCATGCGTTTCGCCCGCACGCATCTGGTGGAGGGTCGCCTGCAAACCACGGGCGAGACCTTCGAACTGGTCGCCGATGCGATCTTCAAAGCCATCGGCCAGGCCTTCGACGGCAGCGCCCTCGCCGATCCGCTGGCCCGTGAGCTCAAACGTCAGGGTGAACGGATTCAGGTCGATGACAACCTGCGCACCAGCATTCCCGGCGTGTATGCCGGCGGCGACTGCACCAGCCTCGATCAGGACCTTACCGTACAAGCGGTCCAACACGGCAAGCGCGCCGCCGAGGCGATCAACGCTCAACTGATGCTCAACGTGGAGGCTGCGTAAATGGCCGATCTCTCGATTGTCTTCGCCGGCATCAAAGCCCCCAATCCGTTCTGGCTGGCCTCCGCGCCGCCGACCGACAAGGCCTACAACGTGGTGCGCGCCTTCGAAGCCGGCTGGGGCGGCGTGGTCTGGAAAACCCTGGGTGAAGACCCGGCAGCGGTCAACGTCTCCTCGCGCTACTCGGCGCATTACGGCAACAACCGCGAAGTGCTGGGCATCAACAATATTGAGCTGATTACCGACCGCTCGCTGGAGATCAACCTGCGGGAAATCACCCAGGTGAAGAAGGACTGGCCGGACCGCGCGCTGATCGTGTCGCTGATGGTGCCGTGCGTGGAGGAGTCGTGGAAACACATCCTGCCGCTGGTGGAAGCCACCGGAGCCGACGGCATCGAGCTGAACTTCGGCTGCCCCCACGGCATGCCCGAGCGCGGTATGGGCGCGGCGGTCGGTCAGGTGCCGGAGTACGTCGAGCAGGTCACGCGCTGGTGCAAGACCTATTGCTCGCTGCCGGTGATCGTCAAGCTGACGCCAAACATCACCGACATCCGCGTCGCCGCCCGCGCCGCACACCGGGGCGGCGCCGATGCGGTGTCGCTGATCAACACCATCAACTCGATCACCAGCGTCGACCTCGAACACATGGTCGCCCTGCCCACCGTCGGCAGCAAAAGCACCCACGGCGGTTATTGCGGTTCGGCGGTCAAGCCGATTGCGCTGAACATGGTCGCGGAAATCGCCCGCGACCCGCAAACCCAGGGCCTGCCGATCTGCGGCATTGGCGGCATCGGCAGTTGGCGCGATGCGGCGGAGTTCATCGCCCTGGGCAGCGGCGCGGTGCAGGTGTGCACGGCAGCGATGCTGCATGGTTTCCGGATTGTCGATGAGATGAAGGACGGCTTGTCGCGGTGGATGGACAGTCAGGGTTACGCCAGCATCGCCGAGTTTTCCGGGCGCGCAGTGGGCAACACCACGGACTGGAAGTACCTGGACATCAACTATCAGGTCATCGCGAAGATCGATCAGGAGGCGTGCATCGGTTGCGGGCGTTGCCACATCGCCTGCGAGGACACGTCACACCAGGCGATCAGCAGCCTGAAACAGGCCGATGGCACGCATAAATATGAAGTGATCGATGATGAGTGTGTGGGGTGCAATCTGTGCCAGATCACTTGTCCGGTGGCGGACTGTATCGAGATGGTGCCTATGGAGACAGGGAAGCCGTTTCTGGACTGGAATCATGATCCGCGCAATCCCTACCATGTAGGTGTCTGAACCACCGCCATCGCTAGCAGGCTAGCTCCCACTGTTGGAATGCACTTCCCTGTGGGAGCTAGCCTGCTAGCGATGAGGCCGGCAACCACACCCTTGCCTCATGGCTCCAACCCTATCCCCCGCAAAATCACACTGGTCACCGTCTGCACCGCCCGCTCGAACTGCATGTCCGACAACGGCTGATGCTCATTCAGAATATTCACCTGATGATCAAAGTCGGCATAGTGCTGCGTCGACGCCCAGATCATATAGAGCAGGCTCGACGGTTCCACCGGCAGAATCCGTTTGTCCTCCACCCACTGACGGATCTTCGCCTCTTTCATCTTCGCCCAGTCGTACAGGCTGACATCCAGCGCCTCGCCCAGGGTCGGCGCGCCGTGGATGATTTCGTTGGCCCAGACTTTCGACCCGTAGGGCCGGCTGCGCGAGTGATTCATCTTGGCGCGGATGTAGCTGCTGAGCACCACGCGCGGATCGTCGAACATCTCGAAGCACAGCGCGTCCTGTTTCCACACTTCCAGCAGGTCGAACAGCACGGCGCTGTACAGCTCGCTCTTGGTTGAAAAGTAGTAATGCAGATTGGAGCGCGGCAGCTGCACTTCGGCGGCGATGTCGGCCATGGCGGTGCCGCCGAAGCCTTTTTCGGCGAAGACTTTTTCTGCCGCCAGCAGGATCTTGTCGACGTTGGTGCGGCGGATTTCGATCTTGTGATTGCCCATGAGGGCTCCCTGAAGACAACGTTGTTGAAGACTAGCATCCGCTCTGGGCAAGGGGCGACAGGCGAGAACGATTCTTCACACACTTGGACTTTTTTCTGGTTTAGGATCGCCCCCCTTCTCCCTGTCAGACACTGAAGGATCTTGTCCATGACCATTCGCAAACGTATTGCCGCGGACGATCAGCAACTTGCCGACCTGTGGGAACGTTCCGTCCGCGCCACCCACGACTTTCTTCCGGAAGACGACATTCACCGGCTGTTCCCGCTGGTCCGTGACGCCTACCTGCCCGCGCTGGAGGTCTGGGTCTTCGAGAACCCCGACAACTCTCCGGCGGGCTTCATCGCCACCGACGACGACACCGTACAGATGCTGTTCATCGACCCGGCCCGGCGTGGCCAGGGCATCGGCCGACGCTTGCTCGACCATGTCCGCCGCCCGTTGCTGAAGGTTGACGTCAACGAACAGAATCCCCAGGCCCACGGCTTCTATCTGCACTACGGCTTCGAGGACATCGGCCGCTCGGAACTCGACGGTGAAGGCCGGCCCTTTCCGGTCGTGCACATGCGCCTGAAAGCCTTGTGATCAACGCTCTATACTCAGCCCGCCATTTCACTGAAAGGACACTGCCCATGTCGATGAAAAAACTGTTCACCGCCAGCGCCCTGCTGGCTTCGCTGGTCGTCACCTCCCAGGCGTTCGCCCATGCTCACCTGAAAAGTGAAACCCCGGCTGCCGACAGCACCGTCGCCGCGCCTGCGGATCTGCGCCTGGTGTTTTCCGAAGGCGTCGAAGCCAGCTTCACCAAAGTCACCGTGACCCACGACGGCGCGCCGGTGAAGATCAAGCCGCTGACCACCGAAGGCGACAAGAAAACCCTGATCGTCACCCCTGAAGCACCGTTGACCGCTGGCCAATACAAGGTCGAATGGCACGCGGTGTCGGTCGATACGCACAAGAGCGAAGGCGCCTATCAGTTCAAGGTTGGCCAGTAATTCATGAGTGACGCGCTGGTGCTGTGCCGGTTCCTGCATTTCATCGTGGTGTTGATGCTGTTCGGGGCCTGGCTGTTCCGGCCGCTGCTGCTCAAGGATGACGCGCCGGCGCTGGATCGGCATCTGGCGCGACTGGCCCGCTGGTTGACGGCGATTGCGCTGGCCAGCGGCGTTGCCTGGGCGTTGCTGATCACCGCGAGCATGGCCGGTTCGGCGGCTGCGGCGTTCGACCCGGATACTGTAGAGCTGGTGCTGGGCCATACGTTTTTCGGTCAGGTATGGCGCTGGCACCTGCTGATCAATGCGCTGTTGCTGGCGTTGCTGTTTACGCCCTGGCGTTCGAGCCAGCCATTGCGACTGGGCCTGAGCGCATTGCTGCTGATGACCCTCGCACCGGTCGGCCACGGGGCGATGCTCGACGGATTCAGCGGCCAGATGCTGATCCTCAATCAGGTCGTTCACCTGACCTGCGTCGGCGCCTGGCTCGGTGGGTTGTTGATGCTGGTGATGATCCTGCGCCAATCCGGCGAAACGGTGCGCTACGTCTTGCAGCGCTTCAGCGGGATCGGCTATGTGCTGGTTGCCGGGCTGTTGATCACCGGGCTGATCAACGTGCGCGTTCTCACCGGCCAATGGTGGCCGACGCCGTTGTTTTCGGGATTCGCCCTGATCCTGCTGATCAAGGCCTTGCTGGTGCTGGGCATGCTGGGGCTGGCGCTGTTCAATCGCTTGCGCATCCGTGATTGCGAACAGCGCGTCGATACCCTCAAGCGCAGCGTGCTGCTGGAGTGGCTGCTGGGGATCGGCGCGGTGGCGGCGGTTTCCGTGCTCGGCACCCTGCCGCCGATGATTGCGGCCTGAAGGATCACCACACATCCGAGTGGGAGCGAGCCTGCTCGCGATGAGGTCAACATTTGCGGCATTGTGCTGACTGACACTCCGCAATCGCGAGCAGGCTCGCTCCCACAAAATATTGGCAGGCATCAGTGGGGTTGCGTATCGCCCTTCGCCGTATCGATGCTGACCACCACTGACATCCCCGGCCGCAAGCGTTCGATTTCCTGTTGGTCCGGATCGATGGTCACACGCACCGGCACCCGCTGGGCGATCTTCACGAAGTTGCCGGTGGCGTTGTCGGCCTGCAACAACGCGAACTCCGAACCGGTGCCGGGCGAGATGTGCTGGACGTGGCCGGTGAATTTGCGGTGGTTCAGCGCATCGACGGTGAAGCTCACCGGTTGCCCGACCCGCACGTTGTCCATCTGGGTCTCTTTCATGTTGGCGATCACCCACTTCTGGTCCGGCACCAGCGCCATCAGTTGCGCCCCGGAATTGACGTAGGCACCGAGACGCACGCCGATCTGCCCGAGCTGGCCGTCACGCGGGGCAATGATCCGGGTGTTGGACAGGTCGATCCGCGCCAGTTGCACCGCCGCCTCGGCACTGGCCACGGCAGCCTCCAGCGAACCACGATTGACGATCACCGTTTGCAGATCCTGCCGGGCGATTTCCAGATTGGCCTTGGCCTGGGCCACCGATGCAATGCTTTGCGCGTTGGCGGCCAGCGCCACGTCCATCTCGCGTTTCGACACCGAGCCATCATTGACCAGCGCCGTGTTGCGGCGCAGGTCCGCCTCGCTTTTGCGCAGCTGCGCCTCGCTGTCGGCCACCACCGCCTGCCGCAGCTTGATCGTCGCCTCGGCGCTGTTGCGCTGCTGCACTACATTGGCCAACGAGGCCTTCTGCACCGCCAGTTGCGCCAGCGACTGATCGAGACGCTGCTGATAAATCCGGTCATCGAGACGCACCAGCAGATCCCCGGCCTTCACGAACTGAAAATCCTGCACCGGCACTTCATAGACATAACCACTGAGCTGCGGGCCGATGATGGTCACCTGCCCCCGCACCAAGGCGTTTTCAGTGGTCTCAACCGCACTGCTGAACGGCGGCAACTGCCACGCATACAGCACGATCAGCACACCGACGATGGCAATCGCGGCAAAGCCCAGCGACGAGATGATCCGCACCCGCAACGAGCGCGGCTCGGTGTTCGGCGATGACGGCGGCGCCACACCTTCAGGGGTGGCGGCAATGGCATTGGTGGTCGTGGTGGTCGGTTCAGTCATGAAGAAGTGGCACCGCTGGAAGGTACGGAAGGTGTCGGGGCGACGGCTTTGGTGGTGCTGATCAGCCATAGCGCACGGATGGAAATCCAGATCATGGTGAGGATCGCGATCACCGCGATCAGCATGAACACATCGTTGTAAGCCAGTACGTTGGCTTCGCGGGTGGCGGCGTTGGCCAGGCTGCGAATGCCTTGCAGGTTGCGCAGGCTCGGGTCAGCGATCAGGGAGCCGACCGCCGAACCGCCGCTCTGCACCCGGGCGGCCACCAACGGGTCGGACAGCACCAGTTGCTCGACGATATGGCTGGAATGAAACTTCTCACGCACGATCTGGAAGGTCCCCAGCAACGCCGCGCCGATCAGGCCGCCGAGGTTGTTACAGATCCCGAACAGCACGGAAAAGCTCACCAGATTGCGCGGGTTAGTCAGCACGTTGCGCGTGCCGAGGACCATGGTCGGACCGAGGAAAAAGGTACTGCCGAAGGCCAGCAGGAACTGGCTGAAATACAGATTTTCGGGGCGGGTCAGGTTGTTCGAGGAACTGTCGATGATCGAACCGGTGGCCATCAACGCCAGCGAGACGATCAGCGGCATCAGCAGGTGTTTCGGGTCGATGGTCAGCGCACTGGTCAGCAGCCCGGCGACGCTGCCGATCAGCATCACCACGTAGAGGCTGTGCAACTGCTGACTGCTCATGTTCAGGTTCTGCATGAAACCCACGGCGCCGGTGGATTGCTCCGAGGTCACCATGCGAATCAGGATCACCGCCAGCGCCAGACGGATCATCACCCCGCTGCCGAGCCAGCGGGTCATCAGCATCGGATTGCTGCGGTTGTGCTCGATGGCCAGCCCCGCGAGGATCAGGGCAATCGATGCGGCAAGCGCGATGCCGATCCATTGTGCTTCGAGCCACCAGTCGATCCGGCCCAGGGACAGCACGGCGCACAGCAAAGCCACGCCGCTGGCGAGGATCGCGAAGGTCAGGAAATCGAGAGGTTCGAAGGTCTTGAAACGGTCGCCGGGCGGCAGCTTGAGCATCAACACACAGCCCAGCGACAACAGCGCCATGCCCAGTTCGAACAGATACAAGCCGCGCCATTCGGCGATCTGCAGCAGGTCTTCGGAAAACAGCCGCGCCAGCGGCAAGGCCAGTTGCGAAGTGCCAAGACCGAGCACCAACGCCTTCATCCGCCACTTGGCCGGGAACGCCTGCACCATGTAATACAGGCCCAGCGAACTCAGCGCTGCGCCGACCATGCCGTGGGCCGCGCGCACGGCAACCGCCGAATTCAGGTCGTTGACGAACAGATGGCCGAAGGTAACCAGCGCATACAGCACCAGAAACACTTCAGTGAACGCCCGCAACCCGAACTGCTGACGAAACTTCACCAGCAGCAGGTTCATCGACACGTTGGTCATCACATAGGCCGCCGGCAGCCAGGCCATCTCCGCCGTGGTCGCCCCGAGCGCCCCTTGCAGATAAGGCAGGTTGGCGACCACCAGCGAGTTGCCCAATCCACCGGTCAACGCCACCAGCAACCCGACCAGCGCATAGGCCAGACGCTTGGGGTTGGAGTGCAACGGTGTCGAGGGGGATCCGGGCAGACTGGGCTTCTCGTGAGGCTGCCAGTTGCGCGGGGCGTATCGATCCATGGAAAGGCCTTGTACGGTGATGGCTTGAGTGTGCCGCAAAACGGCAGCCAAACACATATCCCTGTGGGCGCTTGCTCCCACAAGTCAGTGGTGGATTCGTAAATTTTGTTTAAAGGTCATCTCGCCCGCAGCGGATTTTTCCCAAGCGTAGCGGATGCCAACCTTGCCGCACTTCTCAACCTGCAAGGTGCCCGTTATGACCACTTCCCGCTGGCAACGCTCCCCGCGTCTGCTGAAAAACCTGCTGGCCGCCACCCTGTTGCTGCCCGCCCTCGCCTTCGCTCAGGAACGGCCCTGGCCGGATGGCTCGCAACTGGTGATTTCGGTGTCGATGCAATTCGAAACCGGTGGCCAGCCCGAAGGCGCAGAAAGTCCGTTCTCCGGCACACCGCTGCCCAAAGGTTATCCGGACCTGCCGGCGCAGACCTGGTTCGATTACGGCTACAAGGAAGGTCTGTGGCGCATGCTCGATCTGTGGGATCGTACCGGCATCAAGGTCACCTCCCACGTGGTCGGCGAGGCGGCGCTCAAGCACCCGGAACTGGCCAGGGCGATTGCCGAGCGCGGCCATGAGCTGGCGGCCCACGGTATGCGCTGGGCCGACTCGTACAACATGAACTACGCCCAGGAAAAACAGTTCATCGGTGACGGCGTCGCGGCGGTAGAGAAAATCACCGGCCAGCGCTCGGTGGGCTACAACGCCAACTGGCTGCGGCGCAGCCCCAATACGCTGAAGGTGCTGCAGGACCTGAACTTCACCTATCACATCGACGATGTCAGCCGCGACGAGCCCTTCGTGACCATGGTTCGTGGGCGTAAATTCGCCGTGGTGCCCTACACCCTGCGCAACAACGACATTGTGCTGATCGAAGGCCGGCATTTCTCCGCCGAACAGTTCTACCAACAACTGGTGCTGGAGTTCGATCGCCTCTACGCCGAAGGCGCGAACAAGCGGCGGATGATGTCGGTGAGTCTGCACGACCGCATCGGCGGCACGCCGGCGATGGTCGAGGCGATGGAGCGCTTTATCCGCTATGCGCAGTCACATCCGAAGGTGACATTCATGCGCAAGGATCAGATTGCCCAGGTGGTGCTGACCGAGAAAAACCCGCTGATCGACAACACCGAGGCGGCGTACAACCAGTGACAAAAAAATCGCAGCCAAGGCTGCGATTTTTCTCTGTTTAACGGCTCACGCCCGCAGCAGCATATAAACCGCAACCACCAGGCACACACTGGCGAATCCCACCTGCAATGTCCTCGCCGGTACTCGTGCGCAAAGTTTGCGGCCAATGATCATGCCGACAATGCTGGCCACGATAAACGCCGCGCCCGGATGATCGATCCGCACCCCGGCATGGAACGCACCGATCACGCCGATGGCGGAAATCAGGCTGATCACCATCAGCGACGTGGCGACGATGCCGCGCATCTGCACATCGGTCAGTTGCTTGAAGGCCGGCACGATCAGGAACCCGCCGCCGACGCCCAGCAACCCCGACACCACACCGGTGACCGCGCCCAACGCCGCGAGGGTTGCGGTGCATTTGGCGGTCCAGTCGAACCGGCCGGTCTGTTCATTGAGCATGCAGTTCTTCTGACCCCAACTGGCGTGGCCATGATCGCTTGGCCCCTCTTGCTGGCGTTCGCGACGCAGCATGCGCCAGGCCACCATGACCATCAGGAGGCTGAAGAGGATCATCAGGACCTTCTCCGGCAACTGGTGCGCGAAGTAGATGCCCAGCGGTGAAAACACCGCCCCGAGCGCGGCGATCAACAGCGCCGCGCGGTAGCGAACCAGTCCATGACGCAAACCGTCGATGGCCCCGACCGCCGCCGCACTGCCCACGGCGAACAACGCCACCGGCGCCGCTTGCGTCATCGTCCAGCCCAGCCCGAGCACCAGCGCCGGCACCGCGAGAATCCCGCCACCGGCCCCGGTCAGCCCGAGGATCAATCCCATCACCACGCCAAACAGACTTGCCAGCAACATAGGGAGTTCTCAGTCGACTTTGGACAGACTCGTCAGCCACTCGCGGCCCTTGAGCATGCCGTTCCAATAGAACCACGGCAGCAGGGACGCCTTCAGCCACCACGCGGAACGCCGTGGCACGGTCGGGTCGAGGGGAAAGGTCGGCAGCAACTTGCCGCCATAGCCGAACTCGGCGAGGATCACCTTGCCCTTCTCCACCGTCAGCGGGCAGGAGCCATAGCCGTCGTACTTCAACGGCAACGCCAGAGACTTGCGCTGGGCCAGCAGGTTCTCGGCGACCACCACGACCTGCTTGCGCACGGCGGCAGCGGTTTTCGCGTTGGTGGTGTTGCAGATATCGCCGAGTGCGAATACCTCGGGATAACGAGGATGTTGCAGGCTGTGCGGGTTGACTTCGCACCAGCCGGCGGCGTCGGCCAGCGGACTTTTTGCGATGAAGTCCGGGGAAACCTGTGGCGGGACGACGTGCAGCAGATCGAAGGTCTTGGCCACCTGAGTGACGTTTCCGTCGGCGTCCTTGACCTCGAACCAGGCGGTTTTCGCCGGGCCGTCGACCTTCACCAGATTGGCGTTGAACGCCAGGCGGGCGTTGTATTTTTCGATGTACTTCATCAGCGGTGGCACGAACGTCGCCACGCCGAACAGCGCCGCGCCGGCCAGGTTGAATTCAACCTCGACCTTGTTCAATACGCCTTGCTTGAGCCAGTGATCGCAGGACAGGTACAGCGCCTTTTGCGGCGCGCCGGCGCATTTGATCGGCATTGCCGGCTGGGTGAACAGCGCCTTGCCGCCGCGCAGTTTCTGCACCTGATCCCAGGTGTATTGCGCGTGCTGATAGCTGTAGTTGGACGTCACGCCGTGCTGGCCGAGGTTTTCCTGCAAGCCTTCGATTTTCTCCCAGGCCAGACGCAGGCCGGGGCAGACAATCAGGTTCTGGTAGCTGACGGTACGCTGATCATTGAGGGTGAGACGGCGCTGGTCGGGATCGATGGCCGTCACTGCCGCTTGAATCCAGGTGGCCTGACGCGGCATCACCTTGTTCATCGGTCGGGCGGTGTCTTTGGCGTCGTAGGCACCACCGCCGACCAGCGTCCACGCCGGTTGGTAGTAATGCTGGGCACTCGGTTCGATCACCGTGATGTTCAGGTGCGGATCACGCTTGAGCAGACTGGCGACAAAACCGATGCCGGCGGTGCCGCCGCCGATGACCACGATGTCTGCACTGATGGATGGGCCCCAGTGTTGATCGTTCATTGCTTGTTCCTTATTGCTGCACGCAAGGATAGCCGGGTCTATTGCGCCCAGCTTTTGAGCACGGCTCCGCAGTAGAGTCCGGACAGGGTTTTCATCACCTGGATGACTTCATGACTGGCGAGTCCGTAAAAAATGTACTTGCCTTCACGTCGGGTCGCGACCAGCCCTTCATCGCGCAGGATGCCCAATTGCTGGGACAGAGTCGGCTGGCGCACGCCGGTCATTTTCTCCAGCTCGCCGACGTTGCGTTCGCCCTGGGTCAACTGGCACAGGATCAGCAGCCGGTCCTCATTGGCCAGGGCCTTGAGCAGCGAACAGGCCTTGGAGGCCGAGGCCCGCAGTTGGGCGACTTCACATTCGGTCAGACTGGATTGCATTTGCAGGATCCCTTCAACGTCACTTAAGCTGCGGACATTATGTGTTTACATAAAGTGTTGCAACCCTGACTTTCCACCTTCCTGCACAGGACCCTGTCCATGCCCGCGCTGATTGAAGCTTTCCTCGACCCCGCCTCCTCGACCTACAGCTACGTGGTCTACGAGGCCGATGGCGGACAGTGCGCAATCGTCGATCCGGTGCTCGATTACGACGGCGCCGCCGGCCGCACCTGTACGGCCCAGGCAGACAAAATCATTGCCTTCGTGCACGCCCACCGTCTGCAAGTGCAGTGGCTGCTGGAAACCCACGCCCACGCCGATCACCTGTCCGCCGCGCCCTACCTGCGCCGCGAGCTGGGCGGCAAGATCGCCATCGGCGAATCGATCAGCAAAGTGCAGAACGTGTTCAAGGCGCTGTTCAACCTCGAGCCGGAATTTCGTGTCGACGGCTCGCAGTTCGATCACCTGTTCGCACCGAACGAGTTGTTCAGGATCGGCAACCTCAAGGCGACCGCCCTGCACGTTCCCGGCCACACACCAGCGGACATGGCCTACCTGATCGACGGCGAGCAGATCCTGGTCGGCGACACGCTGTTCATGCCCGACGTGGGCACCGCCCGCTGCGATTTCCCCGGCGGTAACGCGCATCAACTGTTCAACTCGATCCACAAACTGCTGGCCTTTCCCGCCAGCGTGAAACTCTACGTCTGCCACGACTACCCGCCGCAAGGTCGCGCCTCACAGTGCCAGACCACCGTGGGCGAACAGCGTAAAAGCAATATCCATGTGCATGACGGCATCGACGAAGCCGCGTTTGTCGAGATGCGCACCAAACGTGATGCCGGGCTGGGTATGCCGACGCTGTTATTGCCGGCGATTCAAGTGAATGTGCGAGCGGGGAATTTGCCGCCTGCGGAAGGAAATGGCGTTGTCTACCTGAAGATCCCCATCAACTCCGTGTAGGAAAAATTCAGTCAAGGAACCGGGAATAACGGATTTCGTACCTGTCGCGTCGGATGCCATGAACTGGGCGTAATCTCGGCCAGCAGGCAGACTTCATTGGGCAATCAATCAATGGAGTCTGTGCAATATGGATATTCGCCGAAACCACCGAGATATGTCGCCGCAACAGAAATCCGCCTTTGTCGAAGCGGTTCTGAGGCTGAAAAACAACGTCAACAGTGTGCTGCGCCCCGGTCTGCAGAGCCGCTACGATGACTTTGTCCAGATACACAAGAATTCGATGGGGCGCGGTAATCCGCTCGCCCCCAACCCGCACCAGAGTCCCCTGTTTTATCCCTGGCACCGTGTACTGATCCGCCAGTTCGAGCTGGCTCTGCAGGCCGCCGTCGATGATCCTCGGATCACCTTGCCCTACTGGAACTGGCAAATCAGCGGAACCGATAACCCGTTCACCTCGAACTTCATGGGCGGTAATGGCGACAATACCCAGAACCAACAGGTAACGACCGGCCCTTTTTCCAATAACCAGTCGGCATTCATCGTGTCTGTATGGGACGAAGGAACCGGTAGCGCTGCCTTGCGTCGCGATCTGGGGGCCGCTGGTGCCTTGCCGACTCAGGAAGCCATCATCTCGGCCCTGAACAGAACACCCTACTGGTTGGAACCGGGTGGCTGGGAAAACATTTCAGAGAACGAATTGCACAATCCAGTGCACGCATGGATTGGCGGCAACATGATGGAGGCCTCTTCCCCCAACGACCCGCTGTTCTTTCTGCACCATTGCCATCTGGACCTGCTGTGGGAGCGCTGGAAACGGCAACACCCCAATATCCAGTCCCTCCCGTTTGTCGAACTGAGTGAATCGACACTGGTCTTTCACCCGGATAACGAACTCGCGCCGTGGCCCCAGAGCTTTACCGTTCAGCAGGCACTTTTTACGGAAGAACTCGGTTATCGGTATGAATACCTGTGAACTGCACCGGTTTCAGTTTCCCAATGTCAAACCGTTCGCCGGCAACGGCAGCGCCGTTTTATAGCGCACCTGCTTGAGCGCAAAGCTTGAACGGATGTTGGCAACGCCCGGCACTTTGGTCAGAAAGTCCATCATGAAGCGTTCAAGGGACTGAATGGTCGGCACCAGCACCCGGATCAGATAGTCCGGGTCGCCGGCCATCAGGTAGCACTCCATGACTTCCGGGCGGTCGGAAATCGCTTCTTCGAAATGCTGCAAAGCTTCCTCTACCTGTTTTTCCAGGCTCACGTGAATGAACACGTTCACGTGCAGCCCGAGCAGGTCGGCATCGAGCAGGGTTACCTGCTCGCGGATCAGCCCCAGTTCTTCCATCGCCTTGACCCGGTTGAAGCACGGTGTCGGTGACAGATTGACCGAACGGGCCAGGTCGGCGTTGGTGATGCGCGCATTCTCCTGAAGGCTGTTGAGAATGCCGATGTCGGTACGGTCCAGTTTGCGCATGAGACAAAACCACCTGTTTTTTATGTTTATGCAGATTTTCTATCTGCAAATGATCTCCAGCGCAACGAAACAGAGAGAAATATTCTTCTTGCCCGGGCCTATGATTGTTGTAGGACAAGATTTCTTTTATCGAAGAATGACTGCCAGCTCACTACAAGAAATTCACAAGATCGAGCGTAGAAGCCATGACCCAAGCGTATGAACCGCTGCGTCTGCACGTCCCTGAACCTTCGGGCCGCCCAGGCTGCAAAACCGACTTCTCCTACCTGCATCTGACCGATGCCGGCACGGTGCGCAAACCTTCCATTGACGTTGAACCCGCCGACACTGCCGACCTGGCCCGTGGCCTGATCCGCGTGCTCGACGACCAGGGCAACGCTCTCGGCCCATGGGCCGAAAACGTGCCGGTCGAGATCCTGCGCAAAGGCATGCGCGCCATGCTCAAGACCCGGATCTACGACAACCGCATGGTTGTTGCCCAGCGTCAGAAAAAAATGTCGTTCTACATGCAGAGCCTCGGCGAAGAAGCCATCGGCAGTGCCCAGGCCCTGGCCTTGAACACCGACGATATGTGCTTTCCGACCTACCGCCAGCAAAGCATCCTGATGGCCCGCGACGTACCGCTGGTCGACCTGATCTGCCAACTGCTGTCCAACGAGCGCGATCCGCTCAAGGGACGCCAGCTGCCGATCATGTACTCGGTCAAGGATGCCGGTTTCTTCACCATTTCCGGCAACCTGGCCACCCAGTTCATCCAGGGCGTGGGCTGGGGCATGGCCTCGGCGATCAAAGGCGACACCAAAATCGCCTCGGCCTGGATCGGTGACGGCGCCACCGCCGAATCGGACTTCCACACCGCCCTCACCTTCGCCCACGTCTACCGTGCGCCGGTGATCCTCAACGTGGTCAACAACCAGTGGGCGATCTCGACCTTCCAGGCCATCGCCGGTGGTGAAGCCACCACCTTCGCCGGACGCGGCGTCGGTTGCGGCATCGCTTCCCTGCGCGTGGACGGCAACGACTTCTACGCGGTCTACGCCGCTTCTGCCTGGGCCGCCGAACGCGCCCGCCGCGGCCTCGGCCCGACCATGATCGAATGGGTCACCTACCGTGCCGGCCCGCACTCGACCTCCGACGATCCGTCCAAATACCGCCCTGCCGATGACTGGAGCCACTTCCCGCTGGGCGACCCGATCGCCCGCCTGAAACAGCACCTGATCAAGGTCGGCCACTGGTCGGAAGAAGAGCACGCCGCCGTCAGCGCCGAGCTCGAAGCCGAAGTGATCGCCGCACAGAAACAGGCCGAACAGTACGGCACCCTTGCCGGCGGCCAGATTCCAAGCGCCGCGACCATGTTCGAAGACGTCTACAAAGAGATGCCGGAGCACTTGAAGCGCCAGCGTCAGCAGTTGGGGATCTGACATGAACGACCACAACAACAATATTCAGTTGGAAACCGCCATGACCACGACCACCATGACCATGATCCAGGCCCTGCGCTCGGCCATGGATGTGATGCTTGAGCGTGATGACAATGTGGTGGTGTTCGGGCAGGACGTCGGCTACTTCGGCGGCGTGTTCCGTTGCACCGAAGGCCTGCAGGCCAAGTACGGCACCTCGCGGGTGTTCGACGCACCGATCTCCGAGAGCGGCATCGTCGGCACCGCCGTGGGCATGGGTGCCTACGGTCTGCGCCCGGTGGTGGAAATCCAGTTCGCCGACTACGTGTACCCGGCCTACGACCAGATCATTTCCGAGGCGGCGCGCCTGCGTTATCGCTCGGCCGGCGAATTCACCGCGCCGATGACCCTGCGCATGCCTTGCGGCGGCGGCATCTACGGTGGCCAGACCCACAGCCAGAGTATCGAAGCCCTGTTCACCCAGGTATGCGGCCTGCGCACCGTCATGCCGTCCAACCCGTATGACGCCAAGGGCCTGCTGATCGCCTCCATCGAAAACGATGACCCGGTGATCTTCCTGGAGCCGAAACGCCTGTACAACGGCCCGTTCGACGGCCATCACGAACGTCCGGTAACCCCGTGGTCGAAACACCCGGCCGCGCAGGTGCCTGACGGCTACTACACCGTGCCGCTGGACGTCGCCGCCATCGCCCGTCCGGGCAAGGACGTCACCGTACTGACCTACGGCACCACCGTGTACGTGTCGCAAGTCGCCGCCGAAGAATCCGGTGTTGATGCTGAAGTCATCGACCTGCGCAGCCTGTGGCCGCTGGACCTCGAAACCATCGTCAAATCCGTGAAGAAAACCGGCCGCTGCGTTGTGGTTCACGAAGCCACCCGCACCTGCGGTTTCGGCGCCGAACTGGTGTCGCTGGTGCAAGAGCATTGCTTCCACCACCTGGAAGCGCCGATCGAACGCGTCACCGGTTGGGACACCCCCTACCCGCACGCGCAGGAGTGGGCGTATTTCCCTGGGCCGTCCCGTGTGGGCGCGGCGCTGAAACGGGTCATGGAGGTCTGAATGGGCACGCACGTTATCAAGATGCCGGACATCGGCGAAGGCATCGCAGAAGTAGAACTGTCGCAGTGGCACGTCAAGGTCGGCGATCTGGTCGTTGAAGATCAGGTGCTGGCGGATGTGATGACCGACAAGGCGATGGTCGATATTCCGTCGCCAGTACACGGCAAGGTGATTGCGCTCGGCGGTCAGCCGGGCGAAGTGATGGCGGTCGGCAGTGTGCTGATCAGCATCGAGGTCGAAGGTGCGGGCAATCTGAAAGAGTCCGACAAACCGGCGCCTGTTGCGGCAAAAGAAGCACCTGTCGCACCGAAAGTTGAAGCGGTCGTTGAAAGCAAACCCGCCGCGCCACGTACGGCTCCGGTTTGCCAAGGCCCGATGGTTGCCCGTGAAGCCGATGAGCGTCCGCTGGCCTCGCCGGCCGTGCGCAAACACGCGCTGGATCTGGGCATTCAATTGCGTTTGGTGCGCGGTTCCGGCCCGGCCGGTCGCGTATTGCACGAAGACCTCGACGCCTATCTGGCGCAAGGTCAGTCGAACGCTTCGGCGCCGACAGCCGCCGCTTACGCCCAGCGTAACGATGAAGAACAGATTCAGGTTATCGGCATGCGCCGCAAGATTGCCCAGCGCATGCAGGACGCTACTCAGCGTGCCGCGCACTTCAGTTATGTCGAGGAAATCGACGTCACCGCGATTGAAGAACTGCGTGCCCACCTGAACGAAAAACACGGTGCCAGCCGTGGCAAGCTGACCTTGCTGCCGTTCCTGGTGCGTGCACTGGTCGTCGCCCTGCGCGACTTCCCGCAAATGAACGCCCGTTACGACGACGAAGCTCAGGTCATCACCCGCCTCGGCGCGGTGCATGTCGGTGTCGCCACCCAAAGCGACGTCGGCCTGATGGTGCCGGTGGTGCGTCACGCCGAAGCGCGCAGCCTCTGGGACAGCGCGGCGGAAATCTCCCGCCTTGCCACCGCCGCCCGCAATGGCAAGGCCAGCCGCGATGAGCTGTCCGGCTCGACCATCACCCTGACCAGCCTCGGCGCCCTTGGCGGCATCGTCAGCACCCCGGTGCTGAACCTGCCGGAAGTGGCCATCGTCGGCGTGAACAAAATCGTCGAACGCCCGATGGTCGTCAAAGGCCAGGTGGTGATCCGCAAGATGATGAACCTCTCCAGCTCCTTCGATCACCGCGTGGTCGACGGCATGGACGCGGCGCTCTTCATCCAGGCCATTCGTGGTCTGCTCGAACAACCCGCGACCCTGTTTGTGGAGTGATGGCATGCAATCTCTGAACACCACGCTGCTGATCATCGGCGGCGGCCCCGGCGGTTACGTGACGGCCATTCGTGCCGGACAACTGGGCATTTCGACCATTCTGGTCGAGGGCGAATCGCTGGGCGGCACCTGCCTGAACATCGGCTGCATTCCGTCGAAAGCGCTGATCCATGTGGCCGAGCAGTTTCACCAGACTCAACATCACAACCAGCATTCGGCACTGGGCATCAGCGTTTCCGCGCCGACCCTCGACATCAGCAAAAGCGTCGAGTGGAAGGACGGCATCGTCGATCGCCTGACTACCGGCGTCGCCGCATTGCTGAAGAAACACAAGGTTCAGGTCATCAACGGCTGGGCCAAGGTCATCGACGGCAAGACCGTTGAAGTCGGCGACACCCGCATCCAGTGCGAACACCTGGTGCTCGCCACCGGGTCGAAAAGCGTCAATCTGCCGATCCTGCCGATTGGCGGGCCGATCATTTCGTCCACTGAGGCGCTGGCGCCGAAGTCGGTTCCGAAACGACTGATCGTGGTCGGCGGTGGTTACATCGGTCTGGAGCTGGGCATTGCCTATCGCAAGCTCGGCGCCGAGGTCAGTGTGGTCGAGGCGCAGGATCGCATCCTGCCGGCCTACGACGCCGAGCTGACCCAACCGGTGCACGAAGCGCTGAAGCAACTGGGCGTGAAGCTGTACCTGAAGCACAGCGTGCTGGGGTTCGACGGCACGTTGCAGGTGCGCGATCCGAACGGCGACACCCTGAACCTGGAAACCGATCAGGTGTTGGTGGCCGTCGGTCGCAAGCCCAACACCCAGGGCTGGAACCTCGAAGCGCTGAACCTGGACATGAACGGCTCGGCGATCAAGATCGACAGCCGCTGCCAGACCAGCATGCGCAACGTCTACGCCATCGGCGACCTGAGCGGCGAGCCGATGCTGGCGCACCGCGCCATGGCCCAGGGCGAGATGGTTGCCGAGCTGATCAGCGGCAAGACCCGCGAATTCAACCCGACCGCCATCGCTGCCGTGTGCTTTACCGACCCGGAACTGGTGGTCGTCGGCAAGACGCCGGATGAAGCCAAGGCGGCGGGACTGGACTGCATCGTGTCGAACTTCCCGTTCGCCGCCAATGGCCGGGCGATGACCCTGGAATCGAAAACCGGCTTCGTGCGTGTGGTCGCCCGTCGGGACAATCATGTGATTGTCGGTTGGCAGGCAGTGGGTGTCGGGGTCTCGGAGCTGTCGACCGCGTTTGCGCAAAGCCTGGAAATGGGCGCGCGACTGGAAGACATAGGCGGCACCATCCACGCGCACCCGACCCTGGGTGAAGCGGTGCAGGAAGCGGCGTTGCGTGCCCTTGGGCATGCGTTGCACCTGTAAAACCCGGACACGGGGGAGTTTTTTCATAAGCAGGCTAATAAATTTGCTGCTCCCCCCATCGCCCGGGCTGCGAAACCGCTCAAGAATGAAGTATTGTTGTGCCCATCCAAAAAAACGTCAGAAGCCTTGAACCGCTTCGGCGGTTGTTCAGTGATAGAGGGTGTCATGGGTAACGAAAGCATCAACTGGGACAAGCTGGGTTTTGACTACATCAAGACCGATAAACGCTATCTGTCGTACTTTCGCAACGGCGAGTGGGACAAAGGCACCCTGACCGAAGACAACGTGCTGCACATCAGCGAAGGCTCCACTGCCCTTCACTATGGCCAGCAATGCTTCGAAGGCCTGAAGGCCTATCGTTGCAAGGACGGCTCGATCAACCTGTTCCGTCCGGACCAGAACGCCGCGCGCATGCAGCGCAGCTGCGCCCGCCTGCTGATGCCGCATGTGTCCACCGAGCAATTCATCGAAGCGTGCAAGGAAGTGGTTCGCGCCAACGAGCGCTTCATCCCGCCTTACGGCACCGGCGGCGCGCTGTACCTGCGTCCGTTCGTGATCGGCGTGGGTGACAACATCGGCGTGCGTACCGCCCCGGAGTTCATCTTCTCGGTGTTCGCGATCCCGGTCGGCGCCTACTTCAAGGGCGGCCTGACCCCGCACAACTTCCAGATCTCCAGCTTCGACCGCGCCGCGCCACAAGGCACCGGTGCCGCCAAGGTCGGTGGCAACTATGCCGCCAGCCTGATGCCGGGTTCCCAGGCCAAGAAAGCGCACTTCGCTGACGCCATCTACCTGGATCCGCTGACCCACAAGAAGATCGAGGAAGTCGGTTCGGCCAACTTCTTCGGGATCACCCACGACAACAAGTTCGTGACCCCGAACTCGCCATCGGTACTGCCTGGTATCACCCGTCTGTCGCTGATCGAACTGGCCAAATCCCGTCTGGGCCTGGAAGTGGTCGAAGGCGACGTGTTCATCGACAAGCTGTCGGACTTCAAGGAAGCCGGCGCCTGCGGTACCGCTGCGGTGATCACCCCGATCGGCGGCATCAGCTACAACGACCACCTGCACGTGTTCCACAGCGAAACCGAAGTCGGCCCTGTGACCCAGAAGCTCTACAAAGAGCTGACCGGCGTACAGACCGGCGACGTCGAAGCGCCAGCCGGCTGGATCGTCAAGGTTTGATCTGACGCCCAGATGCACAAAAGCCCCCATCGAGTGATCGATGGGGGCTTTTTCATGGGGTCTGTTTTTGCAGCCATGTCAGAAATACCTGGGCTGCTGCGCAGGCCTGCGGTGCAACGCCGTAGTAATAGCGTGGCAACGGCATCCGCAAGTCAGGCAACGGGCAGACCAGTCGACCGCTCGACAGATGCGTGCCCAGCAACGTAGTCGGGCACAACGCGACGCCCTCACCCGCCACGGCGGCCTCCATGACTCGATGCATGTAATCGAACTGACGAATCTCCTGGCTTGGGCTTTGACTCTGGCCGAAACGCAGCGCCCAGTGGTGCCAGTCTTCGCGTCGGGCCCTGACAGTCAGCAACGTATGCCGGCCCAGATCGGCAAGGTCCGCCAAGGGAATTCGCTCGATCAGCTCGGGCGCCGCCACCATCAACAACTCATCTTCAAACAGCGCGTGCGATTCGATGGTCGGAGCCCAGTCGTCGCGGCCACGGCGGATGACGATGTCGAAGCTGTCTCGCGCAGGATCCGGAGAGCGGGTCTGGGTGATCACCTGCGGTTCGATGTCCGGATGTTTCGCCGTGAAGTCATCCAGCCGGGGCATCAGCCACAACTGGGCAAAGGACGGCCGGGTGTTGATGGTCACAGTCGGCCGTGCTGCCTGCTGCCGCAACTCGGCAGCCGCGTCGGCGATCTGCGCCAGACCGGCGCTGACCTGCTGATAAAAACGCTGGCCGGCGGGCGTCAGCAGCGATTGCCGGATGCGCCTTTCGAACAGCAACACACCAAGATGTTCTTCCAGCAATTTGATGTGCCGGCTGACGGCACTGTGGCTCACGTGCAGCTCTTCGGCCGCCAGCGTGAAACTCTGATGACAGGCGGCGACCGCAAAGGCACGAACCGCATTGAGCGGCGGGAGTGATTTGTTCATGGGTCTAATTTAGTCACGTATGCGCTGCATTTAAAGCGTTTGTCACACGTTCGTCGCCACGCCAATCTGCCCGCACGCCCAACCCGCGCCCCGACGGAACCAGACATGCACAGCTACGGACTCTTTGTACTCTTCGCCACCCTGACCATTTTGAGCCCCGGCCCGGGCGTGGTGCTGACCCTGTCCAACGCCGTGCGCCTGGGCTGGACCGGCGCAGTGCCCGGGATTCTGGGGATTGCCTCGGGAGCCTTTGTGGTTGCCGCCGTCAGTGCAACCAGTGTCGGCCTGATCCTCAGCGCCTCGGCGACGGCTTTTACCGTGCTGAAATACGCCGGCGCCGCTTACCTGTTGTACCTGGGTTTCAAGAGCTGGCGTTCGGATCGTTTCCGCACCCTGCAACACGTCCGCCCCTCGCGCCCGAGCTACCGTTTTCTGGAAGCCGCGTCCCTGCAGTTTCTCAATCCCAAAGCCATCTTCTTTTTTCTGGCAGTGTTCCCGCAGTTCATCGACACCACACAGGCTTTCCTTCCGCAGTTCTTTAAACTGGTGGCCTCATATGCCGTACTGGTGATTCTGGTGCACGGCAGTTATGCGCTGCTCGCCAATGCCGCCAAAGGCTGGCTGTCGAGCCCGAAAGGGTCCTGGCTGACAGCGAAAGTCTCGGGGGTGACCTTTGCCGGTTTTGGACTGTTGATGGCTTCGGCGACTCGCTGATCGGACGGCGAATGCTCCACCTGTTTCAAGGCAATGCGCTTTCCGCCACGCCCGGCGATGCCGCCGGCCTGCCCGTTCTGCTGCTTGCCCGTTCGCGCCTGGGTAATCAATCCGGGGATCAATTCCCCCTCCGGCAGATTTTTCCAGAAACGCATGGGCAAGTGCCCCTGCATGACCTTCTCGTTCAACCGTGCCGGGTTGAAGATGTGGCTGTAGTACGCCAGCCACAGCTCACCATGCGGATCGTCGACGTTCTGCGCCAGTCGCTGCCATTCCAGCGGACACTGGCGCTGATGGGTCAACTGTTCGCCATCGTAATAAACCCCGTCCCGTGGCGTGGCGATCAGCCAGCGATGGCGGCCCATGCGGCCGATGAAGTGTTCGCTAGCGCTGTGCAGGATGTCGTGGGCCGGTTCGTGCCACGCGACGTATTGCGGGCCCGGCAGCCCTGCCGGACGCTCGATGAAACGCACGAACGCGTGCAGATGATGAGCTTCGCGTTGCACCTGCTTGATCCGCCGCTGCAACTCGCTGCCGAGTTTGTCGCCTGCCATCATTGCCGTGCGATCGCCGTGGCTGACGCGCCAGAGCACTTCGTAAAGCAGACTCCAGCGCTGATCGCCACGGTAGCGCGACGCTTGTTCCAGGGTGTCGAGCAATGCACGCGGAATACGCGCCTGAAAAGGTCCCTGCCCTTCGGGCACCGATACATCACTGGCAAACAGATCACTCACCCCTTCCGATGCCCAGCTCACCAGACTCGGATCGATTTCATGGCTGAGCAGCCAGCGTGCCTGTTGGCGCCAGGTGTCGAACAGGTCGTCGCAATCGAGATTGATCATCCCCACAACCCCATCTGCTGCGGCATCGGCCGGTCGCGCAACTGTTGATAGAGCATCTGGCTGGTGACTTCCGCCTGCTGCGGGTGATAGTCGCTGGTGATGATGAATGGCTTGGCTTTGGCCAGCACACAACGCATGCGGGCCACGTCTTCGTAGCGAATACGCCGCTGCCGACGCAGCTCCACCAGACGCTCGGTGGTGCGCAGGCCGATGCCGGGAATGCGTGAGATCAGCGCCGGCTCGGCGCGATTGAGGTCCAGCGGAAACACCTCGCGATTCTGCAGCGCCCAGGCCAGTTTCGGGTCGATATCCAGCGCCAGATTGCCCGGCCCCTGAAGCAATTCACCAGCGGTATAGCCATAACCGCGCAATAGAAAATCAGCCTGATACAAGCGGTGCTCACGCATCAGCGGCGGCGCGGCCAGTGGTACGCTTTTCGGGCTGTCGGGAATCGGGCTGAACGCCGAGTAATAGACCCGGCGCAAACGGAAGTTGCCGTACAAGGCCTGGGCACTGTGGAGGATGGTGCTGTCGTCGGTGTCATCGGCACCGACGATCATCTGCGTGCTCTGCCCGGCCGGGGCGAACTTCGGGGCGCGGGGCTCGTTGAGCACGGTCTGCACACCGGTGTAGATGGTGTTCATCGCCTGCTTGATCGAGCCGATCTGCTTCTCCGGCGCCAGCGTCTGCAAACTGGCATCGGTGGGCAATTCGATGTTGACGCTCAAGCGGTCGGCATAACGCCCGGCCTCTTCGATCAGCGCAGGATCGGCTTCGGGAATGGTCTTGAGGTGGATATAGCCCCGGAATTCATGTTCTTCACGCAACAGCTTCGCAACACGCACCAGTTGCTCCATGGTGTAGTCCGCCGAACGAATGATCCCCGAGCTGAGGAACAACCCGCTGACGCAATTGCGCCGATAAAAGTCCAGGGTCAGCGTCACCACTTCCTCGGGCGTGAAACGCGCACGGGGCACATCGCTGGAACGGCGGTTGACGCAGTATTGGCAGTCATAGAGACAGAAATTGGTCAGCAGAACCTTGAGCAGAGACACACAACGCCCGTCCGGCGTATAGCTGTGGCAGATACCCATGCCATCGGTGGAACCCAGTCCGCTCTTGCCCTCGGAGCTACGCTTGGGCGCGCCACTGCTGGCGCAGGAGGCGTCGTACTTGGCGGCGTCGGCGAGGATGCTGAGCTTGTCGATGAGTTGCATGGCACGGACCTTATACTGTTCGCATATACAGTATAGAGTCCGTCCACGGCCGACAAGTCGTAAAACGACCCTTCGTCAGTCAGACTTATAGCAGTCGGCTGTCAGCTGAGATGGTCATGGATTTACGCACCGAGGCAGGCTGCATCGCATCGGGCCATTTCACCCCGAATCGCGCTGTCAGCTCCTTGCGCCCCACCGCCGTCAACGTCAGCGCCCGACTATCCAGATCCTGCGTCACCCACTTGCGCTTCAACGCGGTCTGCAACAACGCCGCCCCGAGCGATCCACCCAGATGTGGCCGGCGCATGCTCCAGTCCAGACACGGGCAGGCAAAGCGTCGGCGCAAGGTCGACAGATCCCTGACCTCGATACCTAACCCTTCAAAAAACGCCTCGCCGCTTTCACTGAGGCGATACGCCTGTTCATCGGTTTCGACCAGCCAACCGCCCTCCAGCAACCGGTCATGTAGCAGCACCGCCAGCGTCCCGGCCATGTGGTCATAGCAGGTGCGGGCAAATTGCAGGCGATCCGGCGTGTGCGGTTTGAAGGTCGGTGCGGGGTTCTGGCCGATCACCATCAGCGCTTCCAGTGCCTGGGCCACGCGTTTGTCGGCGAGGCTGTAATAACGGTGGCGGCCCTGCACATGCAGGCGCACCAGCGCCAGGTCCTTGAGTTTGGCCAGGTGTGCGCTGGCGGTGGAGGCGCTGACGTCGGCGAGGGTCGCCAGCTCCGTGGCGGTGCGGGCGTGGCCGTCCATCAGTGAGCACAGCATTTTGGTTCGCGCCGGTTCCGCGATGGCGGCGGCCACTTGCGAGACGCCGATGTCTTGATGTTCTGCGTGCATATTTCGCTCCCGGACGAATCATCGCCTTCAAGGACTGGAGATAGTAGCAACACTTTCCCCACCGACAAGGTTGCGATCCATGGACCCGATCATCGCTGCGACTCACGCCGATCCCTATCCTTACTACGCCGAACTGCGCGCGGCGGGCGGGCTGACCTTTCATCATGGGCTGAAACTGTGGGTGGCCAGCAGCGCCCGGGCGGTTTGCGCGGTGCTGGCGCATCCGGATTGCCGGGTGCGTCCGGTGCAGGAGCCGGTACCCAAAGCCATCGTCGATGGCATGGCGGGCAAGGTGTTCGGCCAGTTGATGCGCATGAATGATGGCGAAGCTCAGCGCTGCCCGCGTTTGGCCATTGAGCCGCCGCTGGGGTTGATCAATGACGACGATGTCCGGGCACTGGTTGCCGCTCGGCTGGTGACTGACGATGCCGACGGCTTATATAAGGCAATGTTTCGCGGCCCGGTGTGTGTGGTTGCGGCGCTGCTCGGATTCTCCCCGACACAAGCGCGGACGATCAGTGAGCTGACCGCCGATTTTGCAGCGTGCCTTTCACCGCTAAGCAATGACCTGCAACTGGCGGCAGCCCATCGGGCGGCGGAGCAATTGCACGGTTACTTCATTGAATTACTGGCAGATCCGAACCCGTTTCTCGCCGACATTCAACAACGCTATTCAGGCGAAGAGGACGTGCTGATCGCCAACCTCATCGGCCTTTGCTCGCAGACCTTTGAAGCCACCGCCGGCCTGATCGGCAATGCGCTGGTGGCGTTGCAGCGTCAGCCGGAATTACACAACGTGTCGGTCGATTCGCTGTTGGCAGAAGTCCAACGCTTCGATCCGTCGGTGCAGAACACCCGACGTTTTGTCGCGAACACCTGCGAAATCGACGGCGTCCGACTTGAAGCAGGTGACGTGATTCTGGTGTTGCTCGCCTCGGCCAACCGCGACCCGGCACTGAATGAAAACCCGGATCAGTTTCTGCCGGATCGCCCCAACCGCCGCAGCTTCACGTTCGGCAGCGGTCGTCACCAATGCCCTGGGCAAAGGTTGGCGCTGACCATTGCCAGCGCCACCGTCGGTGAAATCCTCGCCCGTGACATCGACCTGGGCCGGTTCACCTGGCACTACCGCCCTTCGCTGAACGGACGCATTCCGCTGTTCAGCGAAGTACGGGCTTAGGCGCTGCGCAATTCGATGGTCAGGTGCGACAACTCATGCACCGGTGCCAGCCGCTCGCGAATCGCTTCGGCAGTCACGCCAGCAGCCGCCACCACACTGACAATCGCCGCCCGCGCCTGTGGGCCGACCTGCCACACGTGCAGGTCGCTGATGCGCACGTCGTCGGAGGTTTCCAGCAGTTCACGAATCTCCTCGGCAACCGGTTCATCGGTGGTGTCGAGCAGCACGGCGGCACTGTCGCGCATCAGGTTCCAGGCCCATTTGGCGATGACGATGGAACCGACGATGCCCATCACCGGGTCCATCCACACCCAGCCCAGATAACGACCGGCCAGCAGCGCGGCAATCGCCAGCACCGAGGTCAACGCATCGGCGAGTACGTGCACGTAGGCTGAACGCAGGTTGTTGTCGTGATGGTGGTGATGACCATGATCGTGGCTATGGCCGTGGTCATGATGACCGTGATGGCCTGCCAGCAGAAAAGCGCTGAGCAGGTTGACGCCCAGGCCGACCACGGCAATCAGGGTGGCCTCGCCGAACGCCACGCTGGTGGGCTCGAACAGACGGAAAACCGATTCCCCGGCAATGCCCAGCGACACCAGCCCCAGCACCATGGCCGAGGCGAAACCCGCCAGATCACCCACCTTGCCGGTGCCGAAACTGTAACGGCGGTTGTTGGCGTTACGCCGGGCAAAACCATAGGCCGCCGCCGCGATGCCGAGGGCGCCGGCGTGGGTCGCCATGTGGAAACCGTCGGCCAGCAGCGCCATGGAACCGGTGAGGTAACCGGCGGCAATTTCGCCGATCATCATCACGAACGTCAGCGCCACCACCCACAAGGTGCGGCGGGCATTGTCGTCGTGGGACGCGCCAAGGAACTGGTGATCGTGGGAAAAGTCGTCAGAGCGAGTCGTCAGATTCATGGTGTCGGTGCTCACTTGGAATAACGGCGGATGGCTTGCAGCAACTCTTCCACGCCCTGGGCGCGGGCTTCATCGCTGAGGTCGGGATGGGCGACATGCTCGCGGGCGTGGGCCTCGATGAACTGCTCCATCAAACCGTTGACCGCGCCGCGAATCGCCGCCATCAGGTGCAACGTTTTGGCACAATCGGCTTCGGACTCCAGTGCTCGTTCAACCGCCTGAACCTGCCCGGCAATGCGCCGGACCCGATTGAGCAACTCGCCTTTGTGTTCGTGCGTGTGCGACATACCTATACCCCCTACCCCTATATGGCGAGCATAGTCGCTGTTCCGGTCGGAAGGAGCAAGTCCTGCTTTCGGCCGTCCGTCGCGGCTTGAGATTTTGATGTGGAAGAATGAGGCGGCGCTTCAGACAGCGCCGCCTCTAGAAGGATTTTCAGATGTAGGGCGGCTGGGAACCCTCGTCTGTCAGGCCCATTGCAGTGGCGGGGACGACGAGAAGCAGAGGTCTACGTCCAGTTGCGCTGCGGCCGACAGGTTGACCAGCGCATCCAGAGAGAACTTGTCGATTTTGCCGTTGAGTACGTCGTTGAGGCGCGGCTGGGTGATGCCAAGACGCTTGGCCGCCTCCTTCTGCGGAAGCTCCCAGGCTCGAATCGTTTCGCACAGCGTGCGCATCAGTTTGGCCCGCAGGCGCATGTTGGCCGCTTCCTGCGGCGTGTCTTCCAGTGCATCCCAGACGCTTGCGAAACGCTGGGCAGAGTTTTGATGATCCGTCATGGTTCAACCTATTTCCTGGTATCTGGCCCGTGCCAGTTCTATGTCTCGCGTCTCGGTTTTGCGCGTGGTCTTTTGCAGGGCGTGCAGCACATAAATCGCCTCAGGCCGGTTGACCACATAAAACACTCGAAACGCCCCTGAATCCTCGGTGATTCTGATTTCATTGACGCCCCGCCCGACTGTTTTCATGGGGCGCCAGTCAAAGGGTTCGTCTCCCTGTTGCAACAGATCCAGTTGGAATCCTGCAGCTCTGCGAGCATCGAGGGGAAAAGCTCTCAAATCCTTGAGCGCACTCCCGACAAACACCACGTCCTTGTGTCTTGGCATTGGCTTCTCCTGTGTTGGAAAGAAAAGCGTAATAGCCCGGACGGAATCGTGTCGCGTCGGTGTGTTGCAAGGAATGGCAGCGATCACATACCACCAGACTATATCGAAACCGATATAAATCAAGTTTGAATTGGCTTATCTGACATTTGGTATCACAAAGCAGAAATTCGCGAGTCGGCACACCTGACAAGCCGACACAGAACCCCTGTGGGAGCGAGCTTGCTCGCGATGGCGGACTGAAAAATGACGCATCATTTTGCCCCCATCCGGGAGGCTACATTGCCTTGCGCCTTTGCCTACAACTACGCCAGAATCCGCCGGCTTGTGCGGTTTGGGGTCTGCCCGTAACTTGATTCGCATCACTGAATGGTCAGTGAACGGGTTTAGTCGCTCGGTGTTCTCCAACTTCGCATGCAGTCATTAAGTCAGGTGCTTTTGTGCCTACGCTCAATGGTAGCTGTGCGCAGGGCGCCTTCGGGTGCGCCGGTAAAGCTTGGAGTCCCGGTCGACTAACCTGCGCATAGCTGCCACCCAATCGTTTAGTCGCGAAATGGGAGTCAGCATTACTGGAGACTCTGAGCAAATGATCAAGCCAACGCCTAATCCTCCGGAAACAGACGTATCGTCCGAATCCGACCCAACCTCTCCCTACTCCACAACCGACTCAAAAAAACTCCACGAAGCCGCCGAGCGCGCCCTCGACCATTACTTGAAACCCACCGCCCCGAAACAGCACTGCCCCGGCCGCATGTTCCTCATCGCCCCCCACATCGATCAACATGCCTTGCTGGCCCACGCCTGCGAATCGATGGCCTCGGCCAGCGTGATGCTCAGCGACTTCGCCGCGCTGCTGGACCCGCCCTACCGCAGCACCGTCCTGGGCATCGCCCAAGTGGTGATGTGTGGCGAACTCGCCGTGAACCGGGCGCTGGACACCCTCGATGCCACGACCTGAGGAACACACCATGGAAAGCAAATCCGATGCACACGTCGTCGCCGCCCTGATCTCCATCGGCCTCAACGAGAAAGACAGCCAATGGGCCGAGAAGGCCTGTCTGCTCCTGCTCGAAAGCGAAAGAAAATCCATCGTCACCGCCGCCCTCGACGCCCTCGCCCAACTCGCCCGCGATCACGGCAAGCTGGACCGCAACCGAGTAATGCCGGTACTTAACAGCGTAAAACGCAGATTTCCGAGCCTGACCAGCACGGTTGCCGCAACGCTGGATGAGATGGCTATAGCTGCGTAACGTCTCAGGTAAAAGGGAAAGAAAAAACCCGCTGTCTCCGTGAGGGGAGGCAGCGGGTTTTGTGTGCAAACGCGATCACCGCCGAAAGTCAGACAGAATGAAAGGCGTATTCCCCCTCAAGTAAGCCTCGACCTCTTCCAGCGAAAGCAACCCGTCACGGGACAAAACGGTGGCTTCTTTGTCATCGTCGCGGGTCACTGTCACGGTGTAAGCGCCCTCCTTCTCCAGCAAAACGCCGGTGAACCTGACCTTCTGCCCATCTTCCTCGGCGAAGGAAATTGCGGACAGTGGCTTTGACACCAGGGTCTGAGCCTTGCTGGCCAGAAAGGCTTTTCGCCGTGCGAGGACATCCTTTCCGACGAACCACAAAAAAATCATCATGGCCGCGAAGAATACCAACTGGATGTTGTAAATCGGACTCCGTCGTCCCGGGTGTTCGATAGTCAACCACGCAACGGTTTCGTAAATGATCTGTTCAACATCCATCGACCTGATCCTTGAGCAGTTCGAACGAGATGACATCCGGTCATCAATCCTCCCGCGTCAAAACCTCCAGCAACTCAATCTCGAACACCAGATTCGAATTCGGCGGAATCTTGCCCATCGTCCGCTCGCCATACCCCAGATGCGCCGACAACAGCATATTGTCAAGTTAGGCCGTAGCCAACATTTAACTCTTTGCCGAAAACGCCTTTTTTTGTAACAACCGCTTGAACCTCAGAAGCGTCCTACATCTTTCAAACTCTCATTCAGATAGCGTCCTTCACGCTTTGAAAAGATGAAACAAGGACGCTCATGCCTCGAAAAACACTCCTCCCCCGGATTCAAAATCCGCCGTCAGGTGACGGGCACCACATCACTACCCGCTTCATGACTGCTACCAAACTTGCAGAACAGGATGCCAGACAAAAGAAATACGACGATATGCTGGCCAGACAACAAGCCTATGAAGATCGTTTTGTTCGGCAGACGCCACGACAGAGTCAACTCAGCGCCGTAGGTTGTGTACTCGCCAAAAGCTGCAACCTCCCCGATGGCGTCATCAACCATGAAAGCCCGGCAGGGTTTATTCCTGTCGAAAGGCTTGCCGACTTTGGAGCGTTCTCACTGCTTGGGGGGCGCGAAAGAGATGCGTCGGGAAACATTCCCCTCAAAAAAATCAGCGGTGCCAATTTGCCGTCCGCACTGGGCACGCTTGCGTTGGGCAGTCCTGCTTTTACTGGCGCCGGCGCAAGCGCCACTTCCAGTGTTGGCGCAGTCACGGGCGGCGTTGCAGGAGGTACATTGGCGGGAATGGTTGCACTTCTGTGGCCATCGAATCTGGGGGACAGTTCGCTCTATACCGAAGAACAGCTCAGATCACTGAAGGAGGGCCGAACACGTATCCGGCTGCATGTAGAGCAACAGGCCGATGGCAGTCTCAAAGGGTACGGGTACAACACTCAGAAGCGCCCTGACTGGGAAATGATTCCGGTCGTGCAATTCGTTGCTCAAGGCTCTCGACAGGTGGCTGACTTTGGCAATGGCGTCACGTTGACCTGGACGCCAGCCGTCGACCCATCCAGCACTTCGGGTATCCCACCGCTGGAAGGTGCCCCGCAAACACCGACTATCTGGATTTATCCGCCGACTGAGCAAGCAGACAAAATCATCGTCAACCCGATCTATCCGCCAGAGTACGAGGATTTCATCCTTGTGTTTCCGGCCGACTCCGGTAACAAGCCTCTCTATATTGTCTTGGCGTTGGAGTTTGATGCTGCCAGTTATCATGGAAAGGCAGACACTCCTGTAAAGAGCAAAGGCCCTGCCAATGGTCAGGAAGCTTTGGAGAATTCAATTCAGGTAAAACCTACATCACCTCGCAGAATTGGTGTCGATCCAGAGACCAGCGAATTTGTCGTCTTTGATCGCACAGGAGGCGATGTTTACCATGGACATGTCAGACCTTGGGACAAACTCCATCAGGATATGAAAAACGCGCTAATCAAAGCCAAGAAAACGGATAACAAAGGCAACATTCTGGGAGCCAAGAAGTGAGCTTGACCTATAAAGACCCGTCTATTAGCCATGATGAAGCAGTGAGACTTCTTCAAAGCCGCACAGACACAGACGTTATCCAGGCTCTGATTTCTATTGGCCTCAATGAAGAAGACAGGATTTGGGCCCAACAGACTTGCTTGAAGTATTTCGCCAACAGTAATGAAGCCGTAGTCTCCTCCGCCATTACCGCTCTCGGCCACATCGCTCGCAGGTACGGCGAGCTGGACAAAGATGCCGTTCTCTCAGCGCTGGAAGATGTAAAGAAAAGCTTCCCCTCGCTGGAAGGCGTGATCGAAGACACGCTTGACGATATTGAGACATTTACCTGACTCACCAAGCGTCGCATCCCGGACGTTGTGATCAGGGACTTCCCTCATCACAACGCCCTCGTCCCGCAAACTTCAATCCTCCCGCGTCAAAACCTCCAGCAACTCAATCTCGAACACCAGATTCGAATTCGGCGGAATCTTGCCCATCGTCCGCTCGCCATACCCCAGATGCGCCGGCACCAGCAGTTTGCGCTTGCCGCCGACCTGCATGCCCATGATCCCTTGATCCCAGCCCTTGATCACCCGGCCCGTACCGATCACGCATTGAAACGGTTTGCCCCGGCTCCAGGACGAATCGAACTCGGTGCCGTCTTCCAGCCAACCGGTGTATTGGGTGGTGATCAATGCGCCTTTGACGGCGGCTTTTCCGTCGCCGGGCTGAAGATCGATTATCTGCAGTTCATCATTCATAACATTCACTCTATTGTTCCGCTGGCCGCCGTTTTCCCAGAAATGCCGGACATTGGCAACCGTTTGACCCAGCGTTGGCCGTGATGAATGATAGCCACCCGCCACCAACCCCGAATCGATACGCCATGTCAGCGATGCTTGAATGACTCAACTCTGGATCGGCTTTGCCCTTGTCGTTGTGCTGATGGTCGTGATCGCCGTGTTGATTCGTCGCGAGCGTGCCCTGCGCCGGCAACTTGCCGAATACCGTGAATTGCTCACTCGCGCGGCCGAAGGTCAGAACATCCACCAGGATGGCGATGCCGAGCGCTTCAAGCGCAGCCAGTATTTTGCGCGGATCGGCACCTGGGACTGGGAAGTCGACACGGATCGACTGTATTGGTCCGACGCGATCTTCGGCATGTTCGGGTTCAAGATCGGCGAAGTGACGCCCTCCTACGCCTTGTTCTGCTCCTGCGTCCACCCGGACGACCGGGCCAAGGTGCGCGCCGGGGAATTGCGTTGCCTGGAAACCGGTGAAAACCACGACGAGGAATACCGCGTGGTCTGGCCCGACGGCACGATTCGCTGGCTGCGAGAAACCGGCAACGTGGTGAAGAACGATCATGACGCGATGATCAAGATGATGGGCGTGGTGCGCGATATCACCGAAGAAAAGGCCTCGGCCAGTTACCTTCAGCACCTGGCCCACTTCGATCCGCTAACCGGTTTACCCAATCGACTGGTGCTGGAAGAACGCCTGTCGGAAGCGCTGGAGCATGCCCGTGCTACCGAGACCCGGGTGGCGCTGGTGTTTATCGATCTCAACGGTTTCAAAAGCATCAACGACCGCTACGGCCATGCCGCCGGCGACCGCGTCCTGATCACCACCGCCACCCGGCTGAAACGCATCCTGCGAGTCAGCGATACCGTCGCCCGCATCGGTGGCGATGAATTCGTGGTCATCCTGCAAGGCCTCGCCCCCGGCCTGAACCTGCAGGACGAAGCCCGCAGCATTTGTCAGAAAATCTTCATCGAACTGTCCCCGCCCATCACCATCGGCAACGAACAACGCCACATCGGCACCAGCCTCGGCGTGGCGGTATTCCCCGACCATGCGCCGACCATGGACCGGTTGCTGCACATTGCGGATCTGGCGATGTATGAGGCCAAGCGCAGCGGGAATAATCAGTATCGGCTGGGTGGCGGACAGGCGTTGAGCCATAGCCGGGCTGACTGAATCTCAGCGTTCAGGTGTACCGAATACAACACCGTTGAAGGTATGAGTGCAGCACTGGCAGTTGGGCGTCATATCCTCTGCCTTGAGGTTGGGATTGACGATTTGCAGGCGCTTCTGTTCATCGACATACAGACCATTGAAGAAACTCGACTCACCGAGTCTCACTATTTCTTCCCGGTCACTTTCAAGCTCAGCGACCATCCAGAACACCGGCTCCTGCCGATCCAGCCGCGACACAGCCTCACTGAAAATCTCGTCCCAATCACCACCGACACGCGAAAGCAGAAAGCGAAACAACGGCGTGTAGTCGTAGCCATGGTGCTTGATGCCATGCATCGAGCCGCGTGTAGCCTCGCTGTGAATTTCAGCCTTGGTGTTTCGCTGATGCCGATAATGCCCGCCCGGGTTGTTGCGCCAGACGTTATGGGCCGTGGTGTTTTCTTTGCGGTAAAGGGGTTTCTTTTCCAACGAATTGCTCCTGACATCCAGTCACTCGAAACGCCCCTCGCGTTTTACCCGAACGGCGCTCGAATGCAATCAACCGTCCATGGCCAATTGTTGCTAGCGGCCTAACGCTCCACCGGCTTGATATCCACAATCGTCCCGTTGGTGATCATCACCATCACGTACTTGTCATTCATCTGCACCCACTGCGCCTGCGGATCAGGTTGCTTGAGGCCTTTCTGTTTCCAGTTCTTTATGGCTTTTTCGCTGCGCTGATAAATGTCCGGGGCGCGGTCGTTGACCTTCAGTTCGCGGCCGTCGGTGGGCGAGCGTTCGACGGTGTCGGTCGAGGGTTGCGCCGCTTGAACGAGCGGGCTGATCCCGGCGATGCTGGCGACGAGGGCCAGGCTGGCGATCAGGGTCTTGTTGTTCATCGGTGAACCTCCTTCAAATGTGTGATACCTGAACTCCGACTGCGGGGTTCTGGAATCATTCCTTGTTTTGTGATGATGCCGGATTCGAAAGTGTAGTCGTCCCTCCAGATGCATTGATCCGGTATGCGCATCAATCCATGCCAACTATGCAATTAACAGATCGATCCCCCTGCGCCACTATCCGCCCCAATAAGAACCGTGCGCCGCCTCCCCGTCGCGCACGTCATAAAAGCGGTGGAGTACTTTTCTATGACAGCCTCAATCCCACACGGCGGCTCGCGAGCCGGCGCCATTTTCCGGGTGACCTCGGGTAACTTCCTCGAACAGTTCGACTTCTTTCTGTTCGGCTTCTACGCCACGCAGATTGCGGCGGTGTTCTTTCCGGCGAGCAGCGAGTTCGCTTCCCTGATGATGACCTTTGCGGTGTTCGGCGCAGGCTTTTTGATGCGTCCGCTGGGGGCTATCGTGCTCGGCGCTTACATCGATGACGTCGGTCGGCGCAAAGGTTTGATCGTCACCCTGTCGATCATGGCCAGCGGCACGATCTTGATTGTGCTGGTGCCCGGATACGAAACCATTGGCCTGTTCGCCCCGGCGTTGGTGTTGATCGGGCGGCTGCTGCAAGGGTTCTCTGCCGGTGCGGAACTGGGTGGGGTTTCGGTGTATCTCTCGGAGATCGCCACGCCCGGCCGCAAAGGCTTTTTCACCGCCTGGCAGTCGGCCAGCCAGCAGGTGGCCATCGTCGTCGCCGCTGCGCTGGGTTATGGCTTGAACCAGTGGATGGCGCCGCAAGCCGTCGCCGATTGGGGCTGGCGGATTCCGTTTTTCGTGGGCTGCATGATCGTGCCGTTCATCTTCGTTCTGCGGCGCAATCTGGCGGAAACCGAAGAGTTCGCCGCCCGCAAACATCGCCCGAGCATGAAGGAAGTGTTCCGCACCCTCGGCCAGAACTGGGGCGTGGTGCTGGGCGGGATGCTGATGGTTGCCCTGACCACCACCGCGTTTTACTTGATCACCGTGTACGCACCGACCTTCGGCAAAACAGTACTGCACCTGAGCACATCGGATGCGTTGCTGGTGACCTTGCTGGTGGGCGTTTCCAACTTCTTCTGGCTGCCGATTGGCGGCGCGTTGTCCGATCGCGTCGGCCGCCGTCCGGTGCTGATCGCCATGGCGTTGCTGGCCCTGGCCACTACTTATCCGGCGCTGTCGTATCTGGTCCAGGCGCCAAGCTTCAGCCACATGCTGCTGTCGCTGTTGTGGCTGTCGTTCATCTACGGCCTGTACAACGGCGCGATGATTCCAGCGCTGACCGAGATCATGCCGGTGGAAGTGCGGGTGGCCGGTTTCTCCCTGGCTTATAGCCTCGCCACTGCCGTATTCGGTGGATTCACTCCAGCCATGTCGACCTTCCTGATCCAGTACACCGGCGATAAAGCCGCACCGGGTTACTGGATGAGCATCGGCGCACTGTGTGCATTGTGCGCGACGCTGTATCTGTATCGCCGCGCCGGCGGTCGTCTGCAACCTGCTACTGCCTGAGAACATCACCATGAAAAAACTGTTTACCGTTACAGCCCTGCTCGCCGGTCTTGCGTTCAACGTTGCGGCCCAGGCCGAAGAGCTGCGGGTCATGACCTCCGGCGGTTTCACCGCTGCCTACAAGATCCTCGGGCCGAAATTCGCCGCCGCCACCGGCAACACCCTGGACACCCAACTCGGCCCGTCGATGGGCAAGGCACCGGAGGCAATCCCCAATCGCCTTGCCCGTGGCGAAAAGGCCGACGTGGTGATCATGGTCGGCTACGCCCTCGATGATCTGATCAAACAAGGCAAGGTCGACCCCGCGTCGCGGGTGGAACTGGCGGATTCGCGAATCGGCCTGGTAGTACGTGAAGGTGCGCCAAAACCGGACATCAGCAATGTCGATGCCCTGAAGAAAACCCTGCTTGATGCAAAATCGGTGGCCTACTCCGACAGCGCCAGCGGCGTGTACATCGAGCAGCAACTGTTCAAGAAACTCGGTATCGAAGATCAGCTGAAACCGAAGGCCAAGATGATCCCGAAAATCCCGGTGGGTTCGGTGGTCGCGACCGGCGACTATCAACTGGGCTTCCAGCAGGTCAGCGAGTTGCTCCCGGTACCGGGGGTGAGTTTTGTGGCGAAGATCCCGGAGTCGGTGCAGTCGGTAACACGGTTTGCAGCAGGGATTCCGGTGGGTGCGCAGCATCCGAAGGAAGCCAAGGCGTTGCTCGCTTATCTGGCCGCGCCGGCCGCCCAGCCTGACGTGCAGGCCACCGGTCTGGATTCGGTCAAGCGCTGACCGTCGGCGGCTGGACCTTCGTTTCCACCCCCAGCCGCTCCAGCTCCAGTGCCGCCGGGGTCAGCGTACGACCCCGGCGTTTGATGATGCCGACGCTGCGCATCACTTGCGGATCGGTCAGCGGCACCCGCGTCAGGATCGGATGATCCGCCGCCGGCATCGCCATCAACGGCACCGCCGCCACACCCAACCCCGCCTCCACCAGACCGATCATGGTCGTCACATGCCGCGTCTCGCAGATACTCGGACGCTGCGGCACCACTTTGGCCAGCGCCTGATCGAGCAGAAACCGGTTGCCCGAAGTCTTGTCGAGCGAGATGTAATCCTGCCGGTAGAACTCGTCCCAGGTCACGCTGCTGCGCCCGGCCAGCGGATGATCGCGGCGACAGGCAACCACGTAGCTCTCCTGCACCAGCGGCTCGAAATCCACGCCCGCCTCCTGGGTGCCCATGAAACTCAGACCGAAATCCGCCTCGCCGTTGACCACTGCGCTCAGCACGTCGTGGGCGCTGGAGTCGAGGACTTTGACTTTGATTCGCGGGAACTGCTGGTGATATCGAGCGACCACCCGTGGCATGAAGTAATACGCGGCCGACGGCACACAAGCGACGGTGACGTGGCCCTGTCGGCTTGAAGCGACCTCGCTGATGCCCAGCAACGCCACGTCCAGATCATCCAGCAAACGTTCGACGCTGGGCATGAAACCGCGTCCGGCCTGGGTCAGGCTGACTTTGCGCGTGGTGCGTTCGAACAGCTTCACGCCGAGGGCGTCTTCGAGCTTTTCGATGCGCCGGCTCAGGGCCGGTTGCGACAGGCGCACGGTGTCGGCGGCCTTGCGGAAACTGCCCTGCTCGACCACGGCACGAAAGGCTTGCAGGTCGTTGAGGTCGAAGTTGATGGCCATGGAGGACTCGGGAGGAATTGATTCGCTGAGGCTATAAATGTAACCAATTGATGCAAATTATTACAGAAGCACATCTGCTCAAGCAGGCTCTGCGCTGGATCTGCAATCATTTCAGCCTTTATCCTTGTCGCCCCCCGCCGTACCGCGTTACTGGAGTTCCGCTCATGCCCCATGAAGGCAATCTGTTGCAAGCCGCTGTCGTCTTTCTTCTGGCCGCCGTGCTCACCGTTCCCCTGGCCAAGCGCCTGCAACTGGGCGCGGTGCTCGGTTATCTGTTTGCCGGGGTGATCATCGGCCCGTCGGTGCTGGGCCTGATCGGCAATCCGCAAAGTGTCAGCCATATCTCGGAACTGGGCGTGGTGCTGCTGTTGTTCATCATCGGTCTTGAGCTGTCGCCGCGACGTTTGTGGGTGATGCGCAAATCGGTGTTCGGCGTGGGTCTGGCGCAGGTGCTGCTGACCGGTTCGGTGATTGGTGTGCTGGCGTTGTCGGTGTTCGGCCAGCCGCTGAACAGCGCGATTGTTCTGGGTCTGGGCCTGGCGCTGTCGTCCACCGCGTTCGGCTTGCAGAGCCTGGCGGAACGCAAGGAACTGACCAGCCCCCACGGGCGGCTGGCGTTTGCAATTCTGCTGTTCCAGGACATTGCCGCAATCCCGCTGATCGCGCTGGTGCCGATGCTCGCGGGGGTCGATCACCACACCAGCACCGCCGACGATGTGCGCCACAGCTTGCAGGTGCTGGGCAGCATTGCCGTGGTGGTTATCGGTGGACGTTATCTGTTGCGTCCGGTGTTCCGTGTAGTGGCGAAAACCGGTCTGCCGGAAGTGTCTACTGCCACCGCGTTGCTAGTGGTGATCGGCACCGCGTGGCTGATGGACATGGCTGGTGTGTCGATGGCGCTGGGCGCCTTCCTTGCCGGGCTGCTGCTGGCGGACTCGGAATATCGCCATGAGCTGGAAGCGCAGATCGAGCCGTTCAAGGGCCTGCTGCTGGGGCTGTTTTTCATCAGCGTCGGCATGGGCGCCAACCTCAGTCTGCTGCTCAGCGCGCCGATCACGGTGCTGGGGCTGACGCTGTTGCTGATCGCCCTGAAGTTGCCGTTGTTGTTTGTAGTCGGGCGTCTGGCCGGTGGATTGAACAAGGTCAGCGCGATTCGCCTCGGCATCGTGCTGGCAGCGGGCGGTGAGTTTGCTTTCGTAGTGTTCAAGATTGGCCGCGATCAAGGCCTGTTTGAACCACGTCTGTACGACTTGCTGGTGCTGACCATCACCCTGTCGATGGCCGTCACGCCGTTGCTGCTGTTGATCTGCGCACGGCTGGTCAGCCCGAAGGTGCAGCCGGTGGAAGTGCCGGAGAAATTCCGCCAGATCGACACCGAAACCCCACGGGTGGTGATTGCCGGCATGGGCCGGATGGGCCAGATCGTGGCGCGGATCCTGCGGGCGCAGAACATCAAGTTCGTGGCGCTGGATACTTCGGTGGAAACCATCGAACTGTCGCGCAGTTTCGGCGGCGTGCCAGTGTTCTACGGTGACCCGATGCGCCCGGAAATCCTCAGCGCGGCCAAGGTCGGCGAAGCGGAATACTTCGTGATTGCCACGGACGATCCGGAGACCAACATCAAGACCGCCGAGATCGTGCGCAAGCTCTACCCGCACATGAAGATCATCGCCCGGGCGCGTAACCGCCAGCATGTGCATCGGTTGGTGGATGTGGGGGCCGATCCGATCCGGGAGACCTATTACTCCAGTCTGGAAATGAGCCGTCGCACGCTGGTTGGCCTCGGTTTGACCCAGGCCCAGGCCGATGCGCGGATCAAGCGTTTCAAGCACCACGACGAACAGGTGCTCGAGGCTCAACACGCGGTGTACGACGACGCGGCCAAAGTCCTGCAGACCGCCCAGGAAGCGCGGGCGGAACTGGCCAGATTATTCGAGTCGGATCAACTGGAAGAACAATCCGTCAAGCCCTGAAGCTTGCAGAGATGCAAATGTGGGAGCCAGCCTGCTGGCGATTGCGACAGCTCGGCCACCATCAAGGGTGACTGAACCGGCCTCATCGCCAGCAGGCTGGCTCCCACAGGTTCAGGCTATCTCCAGCGCCCTCTCTTCTTTGGCCGGCGCCACTGCAAACCGGTCCGCCAGAAACGGCGTGATGTCCAGCGGCAGCGGTTCATCGTTGACCAGTTTGTCCAGCAACACCCCGGTGATCGCCGACGTCAGCACGCCGGTGCGGAAATGCCCGCAGGCATTGAGATACCCCTCCACCCCGGCCATCGGCCCGAGAATCGGCAACTCATCCGGCGAGCCCGGACGCAACCCGGCCCAGGTGCGCTTGAGGTTGATGTCCGCCAGTTCCGGCAGGCATCGCACCGCGCCCTGCACCAGCCCGGCGATTTCCGGCCAGGTGGTGGTGACGTCGAAGCCCTTGTCCTCGGTGGTGCTGCCGATCAGGATTTCGCCGTTGTCCTTCTGCGCCATGTAGCAATCGCTGGTGGTCAGGCAACCGTTGAGGATTTTCGGCAGGCGTTCGGTCAGCAGGATCTGGCCTTTCACCGGTTTTACCGGAATGCGAATGCCCGTAGCCCACTCGCTCAAATCCGCCGCCCACGCGCCAGCGGCGTTGATCAGGGTCTTGCAGTGGAACACCCCGGCTTCGGCCGTTTGTACGCCGGTCACCCGCGAGCCGTGATGCAGAACGCCGGTGATGTTGGTGTTGACGTACATGTCCACGCCATTCTGCCGGGCGCCTTCGGCGTAGGCGTCGGCGAGGCGGAACGGGCTGACCTGATGGTCGCAGAGAAACTCCAGCGCGCCCCGCGCTTCATGGCTGACGCTCGGTTCGGACTCGCGCAATGCAGCCTGATCCAGCCAGCGCACCTGATCGGCCAGATGCGGAATGCAGCCGACAATGTGCTCGGCGTACAACCGGTCCTCGTCGTCATAAATGACGAATTTGAGCCCGGTCTTCTCGAACTTGAAATCCATCCCGTGGTTGTCTTTCAGCTCACGGTGCAGCGCCGGGTACAGCGCGTTGGACTGCAAGGCGAAGTCGAAGAATGACGGCGGCAGGATGTGCGGCGTGCTGGAGTCCACTGCCACCGCTGCGCCCTGGGTTTCGCGCTTGCGATTGGCCGACATCATGCGGAAGAAAATCACCCCGCAACCCAGCCCCACGGACTCACCGATGGCCCACAAGCCACCGGCCGAGGCGCGGGTCGCATTGCCCGGTCGCTTGGCGTCGATCATCGCGACCTTGAGGTTTTTGCGCTTGGACAACTGATAGGCGATGGACGCGCCAATCACGCCGCCGCCGGCGATGACCACGTCATAGAACTTACTCATGGGAAACGGCCTCCGTGCCGAGGGACTGGAACGCGGAAAAAGGAATCGGATCGACTGGGAAACGCGGCCGCAGCCAACCGACATCCTTGCGCCCGGTGGCCTGACGCAAGCGGTCGCTGCAATAGCCGACGCACATCCGCCCCTGACAGTCGCCCATGCTTACGCGGGTGCGCATTTTCAGGCTGGCGATGTCTTGCACGCCCTGCTCCAGCGCCCGGTCGATGTCGGCGCGGGTCGCGTGTTCGCAGCGGCAGATCACCGTGTCGGCGGCCGGCAATGCGATCTGCCCGACACCGCGCTCGGTGTAGCGATCCACCGCCGCGCGGAAACGCACGATGGCTTTGAGTTTGCCCAGGTAACGGTCGCGACGGACCCGCGCCAGTTCTTCTTCCAGCACACCGCGTTGCAGCAAGATCGAGGTGGCGGCGATCTTGCCGGCCAGCATCGCCGCTTCACCGCCGCGAATCCCGCCCATGTCGCCGGCCAGGTGCACGTGAGGTTCGCTGCTTTGCTGCCAGATATTGGCATTGGCACGCAGGTAGCCGTCGTCGCTGAAGCCGTGATCCAGGCCCATTTGCTGACTCAACTGAGTACGCGGAATGAAGCCGTAGCCGACGGCGAGCGTCTTCGCTTCGAAGCGCTCGACGCGGCTCATGTCCGGCTCCCACGTCGCCGAGTACGGCGCCACGCTGACGCTTTTCAGTTCGCCGTCGCCGTGCGCCTCGACCACGCCCCAGCCGTAGTTCATCGGGATGCCGTGCAGTTTCAGGTAGGCGAGCATGCTCAAGCCGTCGAGGAACAGTTGCGGCTTGTTCAGCAGCGCCAGGCTTTCCTTGGCAATCTTGCCGAACGCGCAGGCCTCGTAGACACCGACCACGCTCACGCCGGACGCGTGCAGCTGGGTCGCCACCAGCGGCAACAGCGGCCCGGTGCCGGCGATGACCACCGGCCCCTGCGGCTTGACCACGCCACTTTTGATCTGCAATTGCAGGCCGCCGAGCATGATGACGCCGGGCAGCGTCCAGCCGGGAAACGGCACGCTGCGCTCGTGACAACCGGCGGCCATCACCAGTTGCGGATAGCTGATTTCGTGCAGGCGCTCATCGCCATCGAGCACCACCAGCGAGCGGGTGCCTTCGGCGCCGACCACCCGATGATGCAGACGCACATCGATTAGCCCGGCCTGCTCCTGAAAGTCGCCGTGCAGTTTGCTCAGCGCTTCGGAGTAACGCGGCCCCAGATAATCCAGCTGCACGCCGTCACGCAGCGGCCCGCGATAGACCACGCCGCCAAGGCGCGACGCCTCTTCCAGCAAGGTGCTGCGCACACCATGGCGCGCCAGTTCGATGGCCGCCGCCATGCCCGCCGGCCCACCGCCGACAATGACCGGATGCTGACTCATGGCGCCTCCTGCCCGTGAATGCGGTTGACCTGGGTTTCGACCTGCATGCCGTCGCGCACCACGGTCTGGCAGGCGCGGCGTTTGTGCCGGCCGTTGATTTTCACCAGACAGCACTGGCACACGCCCATGCCGCAATAGGCACCGCTGACCTGGTTGTGATCGTTGCGTGCGACCTGGCGCACGCCGAGGGACTGAATGACGCTGAGCACGGTTTCGCCGATGGCGGCGGTGACCGGCTGGCCGTTGATGTGGACAGTCATATCCGCCTGCGTCAAAGGCTGGATATCGAAGGTTCTTTCTAGGCAGTGCATTGCGATGATCATCCGTGAAAAGGTTCAGGTGAGGTTGAAACAGCTCCTTGCTGCACTACACCTCGCCGGCGCGTGGAAGTTATCTCTCTATCGGGCCGGCAGGTCTGCTCTGATCGCGCAGCAAAGTGCGCGCAAGCAATGTAGTCGATCCAGCGGCAAGGGCCGGGATATTTCACGGTAGGGGATATTGCGCCGACGAATATTGATCCAGGCCATGGAAATGACTGTACGGTTCTGTGCCATCCCATCGGCCGGACAGCAAAAAGCCGCTTTCACCCGAGGGTGAAAGCGGCCGAGGCATAAGCCCCAGAGGGTTCAGTGCACGAACAGGGCGATCAGGATGATGATCGGGATTGGCACGCCGAGGAAAAACAGCAGTAATGAGCGCATGGTGATGCTCCTTGATTAACGGACTGGGGGCACAGTGGTCGTGGTGTAGGTGTCGACTTCAACGTACTCGACGGCATCCCGGCGGCGACCGCCGAAGGTGGCCGACAGGCTGGCGAAGAACGCACCGGCCAGCAGCGCGATGAACATCCACAGCGAGGTCCAGGCAGCGACTTTGGCGGCGGTGTCAGCGGCTTGCTGTGCCTTGACCTTGGCGTCGGCTATGGCTTTTTGCGTACGAGCGTAGATTTCGTCTACGCGACGTTCGGCATCGGCCTGGCTCAGGTTGGTGCGTTGCGCCACAAGTTGCGCGAGGTAAGTACGATCCTCAGGGCTGAGCTGACCGTTGGCCAGGCTCTGGGCGAAGATCCGGGTCACGGTGCCGCGAGCGGCGTCATCGCTGACGGCGGCAGGACGGTCATCGCGGAACAGGCTGTCGACGAAGTAGCCGTACTGATCGCTGCTGGTGTTGGCCGCAGCCGTGCCGGCGGCCTGAGTCATGGCACTGGCGGCGCCACCGGCAACACTCGCACCGGCCTGCACGCCACCGCTGACGATGCTGCTGACCGAACCGACCACCAGCGTCGCGGTCACCAGCGTGGCCACGCACCAGGCGAGGAAGCCGTGGGCGGTGTCGCGGAAATACACCTCGTCACCGTGCATGTTTGCCCACTTCACCCGAAGGCGACCGGCGATGTAGCCACCCAGGCCGGAAGCGATGATTTGCGTCGCCGCCAGCCACACGATTGTCGAAATGCCCAGGCCCTTGGCGCTGACACCCTCCCCGGCCCACGGTGAAACAGCAGAGAAGCCCAGACCGAAACCGAGCAGCACCAGAATCATCGACAGCGCCGCAGCGGCTGCGGCCCCGGCGAAGATCGCGCCCCAGGAGACTCCCGAGACGTTGCTCGACTCGCCATCAAAGGCAGGATAAAACCCATCAGAGGATCTATTCATTGTTGTTCTGCTCCCGGCATGAAAAATGGTGTTACAACTCGTCAGCAGATGAATTGCAGTGACCGTGCCAGTCGCCAAAATTAAATAAACCGTTGAGATTCAATGAGTTAAAAATAATGAACTTCCCGGGACCATGCAATTTGCAACAACAGTGCGATCGCAGCGGGTTTTATGCATTGGCACAAAAAACCGTCCCGGGCGGTTTGTATCAACTACAACATGAAAGTTAATTTAAAGCGTTATTGCAAAATCTTGGCAAAATGCTGCCATTCCGTTTGAACCGATCAGCAGGCCCACCATGACTCGCATCCTGACCATCGAAGACGACGCCGTGACCGCCCGGGAAATCGTCGCCGAACTGAGCAGCCACGGCCTCGACGTGGATTGGGTCGACAACGGCCGCGAAGGCCTCGACCGCGCCGTCAGCGGCAATTACGACCTGATTACCCTCGACCGCATGCTGCCCGAACTCGACGGCCTGGCCATCGTCACCACCCTGCGCACCATGGGCGTGTCCACGCCGATCCTGATGATCAGCGCCCTGTCCGATGTCGACGAACGTGTACGCGGCCTGCGCGCCGGCGGTGACGATTACCTGACCAAACCCTTCGCCACCGACGAAATGGCGGCCCGGGTCGAAGTGTTGCTGCGCCGCCAGAACAACGGCGGCACCCAGCCCACCACCCTGCGTGTGGCGGACCTGGAACTGGACCTGATCAGTCACGAAGCCAGCCGCGCCGAGCAGGTGCTGACACTGCTGCCGACCGAATACAAACTGCTGGAATTCCTGATGCGCAACAGCGGCCAGATCCTGTCGCGGATGATGATTTTCGAGGAAGTCTGGGGTTATCACTTCGACCCGGGCACCAACCTGATCGACGTGCACATCGGTCGCCTGCGCAAGAAGATCGACCCGCCGGGCAATGTCCCGCTGATCCGCACGGTGCGAGGCTCGGGTTATGTCATTGCCGAACCCGTCTGACGGTTGGCGTTCCTCCAGCAGCCGGCTGCTGGCGCTTTACAGTTCGTTGTTCGTGGCCTGGAGCGGGATCCTCATGGGGGTCATGTATTTCGAGGTGTCCGGCTACCTCGACAACCTGGCCAAGCATTCGCTGATGCAGCGTCAGCATCTGTTCTCGCATTTTCGCGGTGAGCAACTGGAGGACGCACTCGCCGCCAGCATGACCTTCGACATTCGCGGCATCGACGCCTACGGCCTGTTCGCCGCCGACCACACCTACCTCGGTGGTGCCTTGCAGCAGATGCCCGCCGGCCTGCCGCTGGACGGCAAGATCCACGAACTGCGCGACTGCTCCGAATCCGACGACCCGACCCTGCCCGCCGACAGCTGCGATGCCGTCGCCACGCCGACCCGCGACGGTCGCTGGCTGGTGCTGGTGCGCGACAACGGTTCGCTGTTCGCCGTGACCCGGATCATTCTGCGCGCCCTGCTCTGGGGCGTTTCGCTGACGATCGTGCCGGGGGTCATCGGCTGGCATTTGCTGCGGCGTCGGCCGTTGCGGCGGATCCGCGCGATTCAGGCCAGTGCCCAGTCAATCGTTGCCGGTGACCTGACTCACCGTTTGCCCGTGTCCAATCGCCGCGACGAACTGGACATGCTTGCCGCCATCGTCAACGCCATGCTCGATCGTATCGAGCGCCTGATGAACGAAGTCAAAGGCGTGTGCGACAACATCGCCCACGACCTGCGCACCCCGCTGACCCGCCTGCGGGCGCAGTTGTATCGCATGCAGCAGCAGGCCGGCGAAGGCTCGCCGGAAGCAGCGCAGCTGGATCTGGTGCTGGCCGAGGCGGATACGCTGATGGCGCGTTTTCGCGGTCTGCTGAGGATTTCCGAACTGGAGGATCGCCAGCGCCGTTCCGGCTTCGTGGAGCTCGATCCCGTGCGGTTGCTGCAGGAACTGCACGAGTTCTACCTGCCGCTGGCCGAAGAGGACGAACTGCGTTTCGAGCTGAACATGCCGGAAACCCTGCCGATGCTCAATGGTGACCGGGCGCTGTTGTTCGAGGCGCTGGCCAACCTGCTGAGCAACTCGATCAAGTTCACTCCGCCGGGCGGCACGGTGATTTTGCGTGGAGTGAATGATGCGGGGCATACGCGGATCGAAGTGCACGATTCCGGCCCCGGCATTCCCGAGTCGGAACGGGAAGCGGTGTTCCAGCGTTTCTATCGTGCCGAGGGTGGGCAACCGCAAAGCGGTTTCGGGCTGGGGCTTTCGATCGTCGCAGCGATTGTCAGCCTGCACGGGTTCAGTCTTGAAGTGGGTCGCAGCGATCTGGGCGGGGCGAAACTGGTGCTCGATTGCAGGCAGAGTCTGATTTCACAGTCCTGAACCTCATATGCTCCCCGTGTGGGAGCCAGCCTGCTGGCGATAACGGTGTGTCAGTCAATCAATAGTTGAATGATGGACCGCTATCGCTAGCAGGCTAGCACCCACAGGGGGGCTTGCAGAGACTCAGGCCGGGTAATTGGCCCGCAGCGCCTCCAGTCCACCCTGATAGATGCCGCTGAACAGCGCCACCACTTCCTCATCGCTCACACCCTTGGCCGTGAAGCGCCCTGACCACGTCACCTTCGCGCCCTGACCCTGGGCTTCGACGCGAATCGTCGCCAGATAGTCGGTGGCCGGAAACGGTGCCTGCAGGATCGAGTAGCTGTAGGTCTTGCCGGCGTTATCGAAGCTTTCCAGACGCTCGACCACCACCCCGCCGTCAGCGGTTTGCAGGCTGCGCACACGCCCGCCTTCACTCAGTTCACTCTTGGGAATGAACGGCAGCCAGTCCGGCAGCGTGTTGAAGCCGCCGATCAATTGCCAGACCTGATCGGCCGAAGCCGGGATGTCGATGGATACCGATGTTGTTGCCATAAATAAATGTCTCTCTCAAAAATTCAGATTGCCAGGCTGTCGACCACGCCGCCGTCGACGCGCAATGCGGCGCCGGTGGTGGCAGAAGACAGCGGGGAAGCGATGTAGGTGACCAGGTGCGCGACCTCTTCGACATCGGCCACGCGCTGGATGATCGAGCTCGGACGTGCCCGGCGCACAAACGCGTCGGCTTCGTCCCGCAGGCTGCGACCGGATTCGGCGGCGGCATCCTTGAGCATCTCTTCGACGCCGTCGGTGAAGGTCGGCCCCGGCAGGATCGCATTGACCGTGACACCAGTGCCCGCCAGCCGTTTGGCCAGGCCATGGGACACCGCGAGGTTGGCGCTTTTGGTCACGCCGTAGTTGATCATGTCGGCCGGAGTCGCCACGCCGGATTCCGAAGACAGGAAAATCACCCGGCCCCAGCCCTGCTCGACCATGGCCGGCACGTAATGCCGCGACAGGCGCACGCCGGAAATCACGTTGATTTCATAGAAGCGCGTCCACTCATCATCGGGCGCATCGAAGAAATCCACGGCGTTATAGATCCCGAGGTTGTTCACCAGGATGTCGGCTTTCGGTTCGGCGGCGAACAGTTTCTGCGCGCCTTCGGCCGTGCCCAGATCCGCCGTCAGACCGCGCAGTTTCGCGCCCGGCACTTTGTCCCGGATGCTCGCCAGTGCCTGTTCGACCTTGGCCGAGTCGCGACCGATCACCACCACCGTGGCGCCCGCCTCGGCCAGTGACTGGCTGATGCCCAAACCGATACCCGCCGTGCTGCCGCTGACAATCGCCAGTTTCCCGCTCAGATCGATCTTCATGCTTTCACCTCATCGATAGGTAATGGTGCACGTTCGGACACCAGTTTCGCTTCACGCATGGCCTGCCAGAAGCCGGCAGGAATCACCGCCGACAGCGCCGCCACGTCTTCGGCGATGCGCCCCGGTTTGCTCGCGCCGGGAATCACTGCCGCCACTGCCGGATTGGCCAGGGAGAATTGCAGCGCCGCTGCTTTTACATCCACACCATGGGTCGCCGCGATACGTTTGATCTGCTCGACCTTGGCAACGATCTCAGGGCTGGCCTTCTGGTATTCAAAGTGCGCGCCACCAGCCAGAATCCCCGAGCTATAAGGGCCGCCGACAACGATTTCAACGTTCTGCGCCCGCGCCGAATCCATCAGGCGCTGCAGGGCCCGTTCGTGGTCGAGAAGAGTGTAGCGGCCGGCCAGCAGAAAGCCGTCGGGCTGCGCCTCGGCCAGATCAAGGGTCAATTCGCAGGGTTCGACCTTGTTCACGCCCAGCCCCCAGCCCTTGATCACGCCTTCTTCACGCAGACGGGTGAGGACTTTGAAGGCGCCGGTGCGGGCCTGGTTGAAATACTCCAGCCATTGGTCGCCGTAGAAATCCTGAGCGATGTCGTGGACCCAGACGATGTCGAGGCGATCGGTTTTCAGGCGTTCGAGGCTGTCTTCAATCGAACGCAAGGTGGCGTCGGCGCTGTAGTCGTTGACGATCTTGTTCGGGCGGCCGTGTTCGAACACCCCGCTCTTCTCACCCAGATCCCGGGCGGCGGCGTCTTCGACTTCATCGAGAATGACCCGGCCGACCTTGGTGCTGAGCACATAGTCGTCGCGCTTGTAGCGGGACAGTGCTTCGCCGAGGCGGATTTCCGACAGGCCCGAGCCGTAGAACGGCGCGGTGTCGAAGTAACGCACGCCGGCATCCCACGCCGCATGCACGGTGGCCTGGGCTTCTTCTTCAGGAATGGCGCGGAACATGTTGCCCAGTGGCGCGGTGCCGAAGCCCAGTTGGCCGGGCAGTTTGTCTTTCAAACTCATGGGGATTTCCTCGTAGTGTCTGGGTCGTGGTTGACCGTTGAGCAGATCCTAGATTGCGACATTCAGACCGTCCAAGACATAATGCGCAGAACTTGAGTCCCTAAAGGTCTGACATGATCGATTTCCGCCAATTGCGCTACTTCGTGGTCGTCGCCGAAGAAGAGCACGTCGGCCGCGCCGCCGAGCGCCTGCATATTTCCCAGTCGCCCCTGAGCCGGCAGATCGCCCAGCTCGAAGAGCGCCTGGGCCTGACCCTGTTCGAACGCAGCCAGCAACGCATCCGCCTGACCCGCGACGGCCAGACGTTCCTCGCCGAAACCCGAGCCCTGCTGACCCACGCCAATCGACTCGAATCCCTCGGCAAGCGCCTGGGCCGTGGCGAAGAAGGTGGTTTGTGCATCGGCTATATCGAGAACGCCATGCACGCGGGCGTCCTGCCCAACGCCTTGCGCGTGCTGCGGGTGGATCGGCCGAACGTGCATGTTGCGCTGTACAACCTCAACTCCACCGAACAGCTTGAAGGCCTGCGTCAGCGCAGCCTCGACATTGCGCTGGTCAGTGAACCGCCGACGGCGGACGATCCGGATCTGCTGGGTTTTCAGGTACTGGACGACCCGATGCTGCTGGCACTGCCGGAACAGCATCCGCTGGCGGCAAAGGCTTCGCTGACCCCGGAGGATCTGGCCACTCAGGAATGGATCGGCGTTCAACCGCGCCAGGATGCGTGCGACGACTTCCTTAGCGCCTGCCTGCGCGCAGGTTTCACCCCGGATGTACGGATGCAGGCGACCGAGCCGTTTACCGCGCTGGGGCTGGTCGCCTCGGGGCTGGGGATTGCGATGATCCAGAAAGGCCTGAGCCACAACGCCCCGCCGGGTGTGGTGTTGCGGGAGGTGCCGTGGCTGGCGTTTACCACGCCGTTGTGGGCGGCCTGGCACCGGATCAATTTGCGGCCGTTGGTGGAGACCTTCAGGACGATGCTGACGGGGCCGGATACTCCGGGCGCCTGATTGAGGGCGCGGTTCAGCCCACCATCCGCGCCCACCCCGCCACCAACTGTGCACTGATACTCACCCCGCCACACACCACAATCACGACATCCCGAGCCCCCGCCAGCGCCGGATGATCAAGATAAGACACCGCCAGCGACACCCCGCACGCCGGCTCCACCAGTTGCCGCAAATCACTGGCGTAACGCACCACGCCCATGATCGCGTCGTCATCGGACAGCACCAGGCATTCGTGATCGAACTCGCCGATGTGCTGCACCGGCCACTTCGCCACCTGCGCAGCGCCCAGGGAGGTGGCGACGGTGTCGATCTTGCTCAGGCGCACCGGATGGCCGGCCTCGACGGCGGCGGCAAACGAGGCGGCGCCCCGGGTTTCGCAGGCGATGATCCGGCAGTCGCGGCGGTCGTGGCGCAGCAGTCCGGTGAGGATTCCTGCCAGCAATCCCCCGCCGCCGACCGAGGTAACCACGGTGTCGACCTGCGGGCAGTCTTCGAGGATTTCGTCGATCATGGTGCTGTGCCCCTGCCACAACACCGGGTGGTCGAAGGCCGGGACGTACTCGGTGTCTGCCGCGCTGGCCAGCTCCCGCGCTCGCTGGTTGGCTTCGTCCCAGACCTTGCCATGGACAATGACTTCGGCGCCGGTGCGGCGAATCCGCGCGCGAGTCGCTTCGGGGGTGGTGTGCGGCACCACGATGCAGGCTTGCAGACCCAGGCTGGCCGCCGCCACCGCTGTAGCCAGGCCTGCATTGCCGCCGGACGGGCAGACGACTTTGCGCTTGCCCTGCGCCGCCGCCTGACTGCACAACAAGCCCATGCCCCGCAGCTTGAAGGAGCCGCTGGGTTGCAGGTTTTCCAGTTTCAACCAGATACGCCGGGAGCTGGTCGACAGGGTCGGATGGAGGATCAACGGCGTGCGGATGTGCAGCATGGCGGGCTCCTGTTGAGGCCACGTCCGGGCGACCGCTGCGTCGGAGCGTGGACGGATGAAAGCGAAACGTCCCTGTCTGAAGCTTAGTCCACCCTGTTCCCTGAACGGTAAACGCCGGGGATCGTGCCGGGATCTACACTGAACGGAACAGCCGTGAGGTGCCTATGAAAATGTCAGCGCAAATGACCGTCGTCGCGGTGCTCGCCACCCTCGCCTATCTGGGTCTGGCGATGTGGGGCATCGGTGGTGTGGCGATATTCTTTTCCCACGGCGCCTTGGTGGTCGTGGCCCTGGCGACGCTGGTGATGGTGGTGGTGTCGTTGTTCAGCGAAGTGAACCTCAGCTCCGGCGAGCGCGAGGACCGGGCCAATCGCTGGGTGCTTCCGGCGTTCGGCGTGATCGGACTGGTCAGTGGTTTTCTGCCGGCCTGGTGCGACCGTATCGGTTTCTGGACCGTGGGCGGCGAAGGCACCCGTTGGCTGGGGGCGTTGCTGTTCATTGTCGGTGGGGCGTTGCGGCTGTGGCCGGTGTTCGTGCTCGGGCACCGGTTCAGCGGACTGGTGGCGATTCAGCCGGGGCACCGTCTGGTCACCGACGGCATCTACACACGCCTGCGCAATCCCAGCTATCTGGGGTTGGTCGTCAACGCACTGGGCTGGGCCCTGGCATTTCGTTCGGTGGTCGGAATCCTGCTGGCGGCGCTGACGCTGATCCCGCTGATTGCCCGAATCCATTCCGAGGAAGCCTTGCTACGCACCCAGTTCGGCGCCGAATACGACGCCTATTGCGCGCGCAGCTGGCGATTGTTGCCGGGCGTTTACTGAGGTTGCAGACGCAACTGGTCGTCGCTGTCGATACTCAGCGCAACCTCGCGGTAGCTGGCGATGGTCGCGTGTACAGTCTCGATCGGATGCTGGTGGGTCGCGGTGATGATCATCAACGGCGCACCAGCCGCCTCAGCAGCCTGGATGCCGACCGTCGCATCTTCGAAAATCAGGCAATCGGCCGGTTCCAGACCCAGACGCCTGGCAGCCAGTAGGTAGCCGGCCGGGTCAGGTTTACCGGCGCTCACATCTTCAGCAGTGATCATCACCGCAGGCTCCGGAATTCCCGCCGCTGCCATCCGCCGCAATGCCAGATCCCGTGGCGCCGAGGTCACCATGGCCCACTGATTTGCCGGCAACGACTTGAGAAACGCCGCCGCACCCGGAATCTCGACAATGCCTTCAACGTCTTCGATTTCCGCTTCGGTGATGAACGCCGCTTGCGCCTCGGCGTCCACGCCCGGCAGGTTCAGACGCGTGATGGTGTCGATGGCGCGCACGCCGTGGATGGTCGGCAGGAACGACTCGACATCCACGCCATGACGCTCGGCCCAGGCCGCCCAGATCCGCTCGGCGGCGGCGATGGAGTTGAGGACGGTGCCGTCCATGTCGAACAGGAACGCGCCGAACGCGCGATTGAAAACAGCATCTTGAGCAGACAAGGGATCGCATCCTTAGGCAGAGCCGGGCAAATGTGCCCGGCAATGTAGCATCTGCCGCAGGCTTCAGTGCAGACGCGGCGCCTTGGATTTGAACGCGCCGTCCACGCAATCGAGCAACTGGCCGATGGCCCAGGGCTTCTTGATGAACGCCACCGGATGGCGCACGCCGGAGGTTTCCGGCGTTTCATAGCCGGACATGACCATCACCGGTTTTTCCGGCCAGCGCTCGCCGACCAGATTAGCCAGGTCCGCGCCATTGAGGGTGCCGGGCATGGTGATGTCAGTGAGCAGCAACGCGACTTCCGGCGCGTGCTCTTCCAGGTATTGCGACGCCGCATCGGCACTGGTCTGCGGCTCGACCTTGAAACCTTCCTCCTGAAGAATTTCGCACAAAAACTCCAGAATCAACGGATCGTCTTCCACTACCAGAATCAACCCGTCAGGAAGGTGCGCGCTCGAAGACGGAACTGGACACATGAACTGGCACTCCCTGAACAACATGAACGTTTTCAGCGGAATCAATCCGCTGCTTATCTGGTATGAGCGACACCTTGTACAGAAATTCATTTTTGATACAGGTCTTTTCGATAACGTCGCTCGGCGGGCCATCGCCACGGCGCTTTTGTGGTTAAAATGCCCGCCCTTTTGCTGGCCGATCCCGATTGATGAACCCTCAAGCCCTCGCCGTTCTCCACGCCCACCTGCTTACCGCGCTGACTTCGGCCCCGGCCGAAACCCGGCGCCTGTTCCATGGTCGTGGACGCTGCTGGCCGGGGCTGGAGCAAGTCACCGTGGACTGGCTGCAAGGCGTGGTACTGGTGTCGCTGTTCAAGGAACCCGAGGCTTCGCAACTGGAAGGCCTCAAGCGTCTGCTGCTGGAGATCACTCATTCGGAGCAATGGCAGCAGTCCGGCGCCCACACCCTGTTGATCCAGCACCGTTACCTGCCGCAAAGCACCGCCGAATGGCTGTTGGGTGAAGAAATCGACGAGATGACCATCATCGAGGGCGGGCTGAAATACCGCGTGGATCTGGGTCGCAAGCAGAACGCCGGGCTATTCCTCGACATGCGCTATGGGCGCAACTGGGTGCGCGAACAAGCGGCCGGCAAGCGGGTGCTGAACCTGTTCGCCTACACCTGCGGCTTCTCGGTGGCGGCCATCGAGGGCGGCGCCAGCCATGTGGTCAACCTCGACATGTCCCGCGCGGCGCTGAGCCGGGGCCGCGACAACCATCGCCTGAACGGGCATGACCTGAGCAAGGTGAGTTTCCTCGGCCACGACCTGTTCAAGTCCTGGGGCAAGGTGATCAACAGCGGCCCCTATGATCTGGTGATCATCGACCCGCCGTCATTCCAGAAAGGCAGTTTCCTGCTGACCAAGGACTACCAGCGTGTGCTGCGCCGCCTGCCGGAACTGCTGACGGCACAGGGCACGGTGCTGGCGTGCATGAACGATCCTTCGTTCGGTCCGGATTTCCTGATCGATGGCGTGACCCAAGAGGCGCCGAGCCTGCGTTTCGAGCAGCGGCTGGAGAACCCGCCAGAGTTTCCGGATATCGATCCGGAAAGCGGTCTGAAGGCGCTGCTGTTCAAGCGGATCGGCTGATCCTGCTCAGCGCGGGCGCAGCACCAGCGCAAACAACTCGCCATGCCCGGTGACGTTGAGCTTGTGATAGAGGTTTCGTCGATGGACCTTCACAGTCTCCGGCGAAATGTTCAGTTGCTGGGCGATGGCCTTGCTGGAAAAGCCCTGGAGAATCAGGCGCGCCGTGTCGATTTCGCGTGCGGTCAGCCGAGCGTCGAAACGGTCCAGCAGCGCCGCCAGATCGCCGACCGGCGCCTCGACGGCCGCGCCTTGCGGCGGCATCAGCTGCACATGCCGACGCATTGCTGACAACACCCATTCCCGCACGCAGAGCAGCCGCCCCTGCTCCTGCAAACTGAACGCGGTCGAACGGCCCATCGACAAGCCCAGCACGCCTGCGTTGATGTTGACCATGAACTGCAGCTCATCCGCGCCGACCACCGAGCGGAAGTAGCTCAGGTAGTACTCGCTGTGCAGAAACTGGTCCGGCGCCACGGCCGCGAGGCTGTGCAAACCGTCGGCAATCCCGGCGACGACGGCCTGGTAGAACGGATCGAGCAGGTACATGCCGGCACAGTAACCGGCCAGTTCTTCCTGCTCGTCGGCCCGACCCTGGCTGTCGAAGTCGATCAGCAATTGCGGCGCCCGCCCCGCCTGCATCACCGCCACCAGCGCATTGTCCAGCGGCACCAGCAGCCGCAGCGTATCGACCAGCGCCCGCCAGAAGCCGTCCTGACCGACCGTGGCGAACACCCGCGACAGGCTCTGATGCACCGGCAATTCCTGCAGCAACGCGTCCACGCTCTACCCCTTTGGAGTAACCCATGATGGGAATGGGTCTGGCATGGCCTGCCCGATAGGCTGACCACTCCTGTTCATCACCGGCCTGTCACAGGCCAGGAGTGCCGCATCATGCGTTGTCATCGTGGGTATATCAACCTGGGCCTGGCGGGCGTCGTGTCCGTCGCACTGACCGCGCAAGCGGCCGAAGCGCCGAGCGTGCATGTCTACAACTGGTACGACTACATCGGCCCGAACACCCTGCATGATTTCAAGCGCGACAGCGGCATCGAACCTGTCTACGACACCTTCGACAGCGCCGAAGTGCTGGAAGGCAAACTGATGACCAGCCACAGCGGCTACGACGTGGTAGTGGCGAGCAACTTCAGTCTGCCGACCCTGATCAAGGCTGGCGCCCTTGCCCCGCTGCCCCGCAATCAACTGCCGGGCTGGAAGAATCTCGACAACGATCTGCTCGGCAAACTGGCCAACAACGACCCCGGCAACCAGTACGCCGTGCCGTATCTGTGGGGCACCAACGGCATCGGCTACAACGTCGATAAAGTACGCGCCGTGCTGGGCGACAAGGCGCCGGTGGACTCCTGGGATCTGGTGTTCAAGGAAGAGAACCTGGCCAAACTCGGCGAGTGCGGCGTGGCGATGCTCGATTCACCATCGGAAATGCTTCCGGTCGCGCTGCACTATCTCGGCCTGCCGCCCAACAGCACCAACGCCGAGGACTATCAGAAAGCCGAAGCGCTGCTGCTGAAACTGCGCCCGCACATCGCCTACTTCAACTCCTCGAAATTCATCAGCGACCTGTCCAACGGCAACATCTGCGTGGCGGTCGGCTGGTCCGGCGCGATGCTCGAAGCCAAGACCAACGCCGAGCAGGCCGGCAACGGTGTGAAGATCCAGTACAGCCTGCCGAAAGAAGGCGCGCCGGTGTGGTTCGACACGCTGGTGCTGCTCAAGGACGCGCCGCATCCGGCCCAGGGCCTGGCGTTCATCGACTACCTGCTGCGGCCCGAGGTGATTGCGCCGGTCAGCGATCGCCTCTCCTATCCCAATGGCAATCGCGCCGCCACCGCGCTGGTCGCCGAAGCCACCCGCGACAACCCGGCGGTGTATCCGTCTGCCACGGCGATGGCCACGCTGTTCACCCTCGAACCCCTGCCCAAAGCCACCGAACGGGTGCGCACGCGGGTCTGGAGCAAGGTCAAAAACGGCCAATAATCAAAAATGAACAGAGAAGAAAACTCCATGAAACCACGTACCCGCGATCTCCATATCCGCATCGGCCAACTGCAGCCCGGCCCGCTCAACGCCATCACCGACGTACCCGGTGTACGGGTTGGCCACAGCAATGTGCGCGGTCAAAGCGCCAGCGGACGTGATGTCCGCACCGGCGTCACGCTGATCGAACCCCGTGCTGGTTCGACCAATGCACAACCGTGTTTTGCCGGCGTTCACGTACTCAACGGCAACGGTGATGCGACGGGGCTGGAATGGATTCGCGAGGCCGGCCTGCTGACCAGTCCGATCGCCTTCACCAACACCCACAGCCTCGGCGTGGTGCGCGATGCATTGATCGAACTGGATCGCGCGCAGCAACCGGACGACGGGCGTCTCTACTGGAACATGCCGGTGGTGCTGGAAACCTTCGATGGTTTGCTCAACGACATCAACGGCTTTCACGTGAAGCCCGAACACGTGGCCGAGGCGATGAGCAATGCCGTTGACGGCCCGGTGCAGGAAGGCGCAGTGGGTGGTGGCAGCGGCATGATCTGCCATGAATTCAAGGGCGGGATCGGCACCGCATCGCGCCGCTTGAGCCAGGCTCAGGGCGGCTGGACGGTGGGCGCCATCGTTCAGGCCAACCACGGGATTCGCAGCGAATTGCGGGTCGACGGCTACCCGGTCGGGCGTTACATGGAACAGGTGGATTCGCCGTTCCTGCGCGCTTCGCTGCCGCATCCGGGCATGGGTTCGATCGTGGTGTGTCTGGCGACCGATGCGCCGTTATTGCCGCATCAATGCACGCGGCTGGCGCAACGGGCGAGCCTTGGTCTGGCACGTACCGGCGGTGGCAACGAAGACCACAGCGGTGACATTTTCATTGCCTTCGCCACCGGCAACGAACAGGTCCCGCCTGCCGCCTACGAGGGCAAAGGCTCGCCCACCTGCGACGGCTTGCGGATGGTCAACAACGACCACATCAGCGAGCTGTTTCTGGCGGCGACCGAGGCGGTTGAGGAAGCGATCATCAACGCCCTGCTTGCCAGCGGCAGCACCGAAGGCAACGGGCATTCGGTGCCGGGGCTGGATGCCGCCACCCTGCTCGCCGCTCTCGAAAAAGCCGGCTGGCCGGGCGCTCGCTGACACCGTAGCCCCGTTGTGGGAGCGAGCCTGCTCGCGATGGCGGTGTGTCATTCAACACATGCCTTGACTGGCAGATCGCAATCGCGAGCAAGCTCGCTCCCACAGGGGGTCAGCGGAACAACCCAAGTCCGAGTTCGCGCGCCGCCTGCAGTTGCACCGCAGGGTCGCGCAACTCGGACTCCAGCAACAACGCCGAGCCCGCCACCGTCGCCCCGCAGTAATCGAAAATCCCGTGATCGATCTGCGTCTTCATCGCCGCGCCGTAGCCGTGGCGTTCGTAGGTGCGCGCATCGGCCCCGCCGAGTGCAACCAGTTGCACGCGCAGGCGTCCGAGCTTCTTCAGGGTCGAATCGCCGTCGAAATCAAACGCCCAGCCATTGCTGAACACCCGGTCGATCCAGCCCTTGAGCAGCGCCGGCATCGACCACCAGAACACCGGATATACCAGGACCAGCGCATCGGCGCGGTCGATCCGCGTCTGCTCGGCCAGGACGTCTGCCGGCGGTGCAGACTCACGATGATGCACCGCCCAGTCGGCCACGCCGAAACGCGGATCGAATTCCTCGGCGTGCAAGTCAGCAATTTCGAAGGTGTTGGACGGATCGTTCTCCGACAGGCCTTTGGCGATGTTCTGCGCCAACGCATGCGTCAGTGAACGGGGGTCGTCATGAGCCACAACAATCAATGCGTGCATGGGGAAATCTCCGGTTGGTGATTGCTGACCAAGGGCTTATCCTTTCGATAAGCTACATTTAGTAAGTTACCTTCAGTAAGTTACGTTTGGTATATAAGCAATGTCAACCACTGAAATCCCCGAATCCGTTCAACCCCGCCGACGCCTGTCCCGGGAAGACCGTCAGCGCCAGTTGCTCGACATGGCCTGGCAATTGATTCGCGAAGAAGGCACCGATGCCCTGACGCTGGGTTATCTGGCGGAAAAGGCCGGTGTGACCAAACCGGTGGTGTATGACCACTTCATCACCCGCGCCGGTTTGCTGGCAGCGCTGTATCAGGATTTCGACAGGCGCCAGACCGCACTGATGGATGCCGCGCTGGACAATTGCGAGGCGACGTTGAGCGGCACTGCCTCGGTGATTGCCACGTCGTATGTCGACTGTGTGCTGACTCAGGGCAATGAGATTCCGGGGGTGATTGCCGCCCTGGCGAGCACGCCGGAACTGGAGAAGATCAAGCGCGAGTACGAGGCGATCTTCCTCGAGAAATGCCGCCGTGTGCTGTCGCCGTTCGCTGACGGTGGCGACATTACCCAAGCAGGACTGCGCGCCATGCTCGGTGCCGCCGAGGCCTTGTCTCAAGCAGCGGCCACCGACGAAATCAGCGCGGCGCAAGCCCGCGACGAGTTGTTTGCAACCATCACCGCAATGGTCGAAAGGGCCGCCGCCAGCGCCGCAAAGCAAGTGACTGACGGTACTTGAGACCGTCCGGGCACCTTCCTAGGATGGAGATACGCAGCCGCTTGGCTCGCCAAACCGCTGCGTAGGTGCGGGTGCCCTGAACCCCAATCAAGCCCGCACCTTGTTTCACGCGCATCTTGAGCCTCACGGGCTCTACTTCCTCCCCATCAAAGAGTCTTGAGGCTCTTTTTTTGTCCCTGAAAATCAGCGTTCCGGTTCGCGGCGGATCGAACGCCATGCGGCTTGCGCCAGCAACTCGCGATAAGCCTTCGGACTGCCCTGCACTCTTCCCGACAACCATGCACGGCAATAGCTGTCGGCCTGGCCGACGATCAGCGACGGCAGCAGTTCGGCCGGGCATTCATTGAGTTCAGTGGCGCGCCCGGATTCGCTTAGCCAGGTGCGCAGGCCCTGGTTGCGCGTCCTGTTGCGGTCGGCGAGTTCATCCTTGTGCGGACCGCGGGTCACGGCATAACGCGCGTGATACTGGAACCGCGCCCATTCCGGCTGGTTTTCGACCCAGTCCACATAGCTGTAGACCAGCGCCTGCACGCCCTCTTCAGTGGTCGTCGCCTCGGCCAGATAGGCGTCGCGCAAGCGCCCCTGATCTTCCAGCGCAGTGAAAAACAACGCGGCCACCAGCCCCTCCTTGTTGCCGAAATGGTGGTAGATCGCACCAACACTGGTGTCGCACTCGGCGCGGATCATTTCGATGGTGGTGGCCTCGATCCCCTGTTCGTTGAACAGGTGCAGGGCCTTGCGAAAGATGTCGCGCTTGAGTTCGGCCCGGCGTCCGGGGTAGCTGCGCTCGAGTAGATCTGAGGTGTCCATGGGGTTGAAAGCCTTGTAAATCCGGTTGAAAGGCACGCCGGTGCCGGTAATCGAAACGCGCCTAGGTTGACAGATTTCCCACGAACAGAATACCGTTCCGTTACAGAACAATATTCTGTAACGGAATATCATTCTGTAAATTACCCTAATCGCGAGGCTTCACCATGAGTCAGTTTCTCAGCATGTTCACCAGCGCCGGCCCCCAAGCGTTCAGCCAGATGGCCTGCCAGGTCGCGCCTTATTTCAGCAGCATCCATCCGTTGGTCAGCGAGCTGCGTGCAGGCTCGGCAACGGTGCAGGTGCCGTTCCGCCGCGAGATCACCAACCACCTCGGCACCGTGCACGCCATCGCCATGTGCAACGCCGCCGAACTCGCGGCGGGGATGATGACCGATGTGTCGATTCCCGCGGGTGCACGCTGGATTCCCAAAGGCATGACCGTCGAGTATCTGGCCAAGGCCAAATCCGATGTCACTGCCGTGGCCAATGGCGAAGGGCTGGACTGGCAGACCGAAGGCGACAAGATCGTGCCGGTGGACATCCACGACGCCGAGGGCAAGAAGGTGTTCACGGCACGGATCACCATGAACGTGAAGCTGTCCTGAAATCACGGGCACAAAAAAGCCCTTGTTGCGGTCATCGCAACAAGGGCTTTTTGCCGTTGGCCGGATCAGTGCACGGTCAGGCGCTGGCGGACAAATTCTTCGGTGTGGCGGGTGACTTGATCCAGATGCCGGTCACGCTGCTTTTCGGCATCGACCATCGCCCGTTTGCCGTGCTTTTGCAGCAGGTAGGTGTGAATCTGCTGCACTTCCAGCGAACGGTAGATCGGCGTGGTGTCGATAAACCCGCGCAAACCGTTGCTGCGGTAATGCCGGGTGCTCATCAGCACCTGAGTCTCCAGCTGGCCCAGCACTTCAAAGCCCAGCGCCTCGAAATACGGGACTTTACCCATGCTGCACGTCAGTTCGGCATGGGGGTAACGCGCAACCATGTCAGCAATCAGCGCACGGGCCACGCCCTGGCGGCGATGCGGCTGAGCGACCGCCAGATAGGCCACATTGCACGCTTCCCAGTCGCCTTGCACCGGCAAGTACAACAGGAAGCCGATCACCTGTTCCGGATCATCGTCGTCGGTGGCCACCAGCAGCTCCACTTCAGTGCCCTTCTCGCCGTTCAGCGCCTCCAGATATAAATGCACCTCGTAGCCGACCGCGTATTGATAGACGTTGTACAGCAGGTTGCTCGGGCCGAGACCGATGGCGCTGATGTCGGTCAGGTAGTCGACCACCATTTGCAGGATCTGGCTGTTGACGCCTTCGGGGCACGGGGATTTGTAGTGGGTGATGCGGGGCATGGCGGGTGAACTCCGGCGGTAAACACAGATTGCCACCGGGCTGACCGTGGCAAACGCCGACATCATACCGCGCCCGGGCGCGGACACTGGCTAAAGTTGCCCGCACCGCCGCCGATGCAGCCTTTCTCTATTCCGAAATCACGAAGGATCGTCCGATGTACTACCCGCGCGAAGCCCAAAGGGATCATCTCTACAACCGTATCGTGATGTTGACTGTCGCATGCTGTGTAGTGTTGCTGCTGGCCGGCATGGCCCGCCATCAGGGCATTCGTTATGGTCTGTTGCAGTTCAATGCCATGGAAGTCAGCGGCACCGTCACGCAACTGGAAGAGATCCGGATGAACCGGAACGGCAAGATCCTTCACTACCGCTACACCGACGATCAGGGGCAGATCCACGAAGATCAGTTCGTCGACGAGCGTTACGCCGAGCACACGCAATATGAAGTGGGCGGGCCGATCCCTCTGCTGGTTTCACGCTGGCTGCCGGAGAAGAACGCCATTGCCGCCGAACTGCACAGCTACCGCCCGGGCTTCTACATCATGACCGGCGGCCTTTTGCTCGGGGTGCTGTTCCTGCTGATCTCGGGCAGGACGCTCTGGCAGATCCAGGCCATGAAAGAAGAAGATCGTTTCTACTGATTCATCCTCTTTTCCGGCGCCGTTCCTGACAAAAATTTCATCCGGCCGGCGTCGGATCTTTCGCCGATTTGGCGTCCAATTCTTCAACTGCGTTCACTTTCCCGACGCAGGCCCTGAGGAGTTGTCATGAACGTTCTGCGTTCCCTGTTGAAATGGCGAAAAGCCCTGCTGCTGGTGCCCGTGACGCTGGCCGCGCTGGCCAGTTCCCCCGTATTTGCCCAACCCGAAATGATCATCCGCGAAGCACCGCCACCAATGCGCATGGAACCGATGCCCGGTCCACGGGCAGGTTACGCCTGGGATCGCGGCCACTGGCGCTGGGAAGGTCGTGGTTATGTCTGGATGCCCGGTCACTGGCAACCGGTGCGTCACCATGGCGCACGCTGGGAACCTGGCCACTGGCAGGCGCGCGGGCCGAACTGGTACTGGATTGAAGGCCATTGGGTGCGTTGATCGCGCAACCGTCTGCCAACGTTACCCACCAGGAACATCACCATGTCGAAAACCCTGAAAACCTTGATCACCGCCACACTGGTGGCAATCACCCTGTCGGGTTGTGTCGTCGAACCGGCGCGCCCGCACCGTCCACCACCGATCGTCGAAGTGGTTCCGGCGATGCCTGCGCCGGGCTATCACTGGGTCGCCGGGCATTACCGCTGGGCCGGCAACCAGTGGCGCTGGGTGCCGGGGCATTGGCGGGCGTATTGAGCCCGGTCACTGGGCCGGTGCAACGACCTTGAACTTGATCGCGATGTCGTTCGAAACCACGGTGTCGGCCCACTCGCCGGCACCGAGGCCGAAGGCATCGCGCTTGAGTACCAGTTCACCGTCGAAGATGCCGATGCTGTTGTCCGGTTTCAGATGCACCGGCACCTGTACTTCATGGGTGATGCCTTTGAGGGTGAGCCGGCCGGCCACCAGGTAATGGTTTTCATCGACCCGGCTGAAACCGGTCGACTCGAACACTGCCGTCGGAAATTTTTGCGTGTCGAACCACGCCGGTTTCACCAGCTCCGTGTTGGCGTCTTCGCTGCCGGCGTCGATGCTCGTGAGGTCGATGTGCAACGTGGTGCGGGCGTTGCTCAGATTGGCAGTGTCGAAGTCCAGCGTCGCGTCGAACTTGCCGAACGTGCCGTACATCCGCGAGCCCATCTGGTTGTAGGTGAAGCTGATCTGGCTGGCGGCGGTATTGACCCGGGTGTACTCCACCGCCTGCGCCGTCGGCATGAGGATCAGGCAACACACGGCAGCCAACAACAATCGAATCGACATGGGATGCTCCGGCGCCTCGGTAGGCCTCGATTGACTTAAGCAAACAACCGCCGCTTACGCCACTCCGTCTGGCATGTGCGCCTTCAGGTATCCGATCAACGCCGTCACCTTGGGCGATGGCAGATGCTCGCGAGCCGTGACCGCGTTGAGATCCTGCGGCGGGCCGATCCACTCCGGCAACACCCGGATCAGGCGTCCGGCCTGCACATCCGCTTGCATGCTCTGGTCCATCGCCAGGCTCAGTCCCTCGCCGGCGAGCAACGCGTCGTGCATCAGCGCCGGGTCGTTGGCCAGGATGGAGGGTTCCACACGATAGTCTCTCAGGCGCCCCCCTTCCCGACGCAATGGCCAGACATAACCGACATCACGCCGGGCCTGATGCAGCGTCAACGTCTGATGGTGAAGCAATTCTTCCGGGGCTTGCGGCGTACCGTGGCGGGCGAGGTATTGCGGGGCCGCGTAAATGCCCGTGGCAAAACTGGCCAGCCGACGGGCGATCAGACTCGAGTCCGGCAAAGCCCCAAGCCGCAGTGCGACGTCGATCTCCTCGCCCACCAGATCCATCGGCACATGGGAGGCCAGAATCTCCAGACGAATCTCCGGATACGCCTGACGAAACCCCGCCAACAGCGGTGCAAACCAACTCACCCCGAATGAAAACGGCACCGTCACCCGCAACCAGCCACGGGGCCCGTCACGCAATTGATGCACCGCCCGTTCGGCGTGTTCGAGTGTGTCGGCGATGGATTTGCACTGCTCGTAATACACCGCCCCGGCCTCGGTCAGGCTCAACTGGCGGGTGGTGCGGCGCAGCAGTTGCACACCGATGGCCTGCTCCAGCTCACGCACCCGGCGGCTGACCGTGGTTTTCGGTATCTGCAAGGCTTGGGCGGCGGCGGTGAAGCTGCCTAGGCGCACCACGCAGACAAAAACCAGTGTGTCGTTCAAGTCACGGATCATTTCGGGCCTGCCTGAAAGCAATCAACTGTGCCACCCATGGCACATTGCATGCCGCGATTATGGGCTAATCAGCTGAGGCCCTGCGACCTAATATCGACGCTCCCTCTCGGAGTGCTATCCATGAACCTCAACGAATACGCCGAACATGACGGCATCGGCCTCGCGCAACTGGTTGCCTCAGGCGAAGTCCACGCCAAAGAGCTGGCCGCTCTGGCCATCGAAGCGATACGGCAGGTCAACCCATCGATCAACGCCGTCATCGAGCACTGGACACCGACCGCGACCACGGGCAGCGGCCCCTTGGCCGGGGTGCCATTTCTGATCAAGGACCTGGCGATCACCGCAGCCGGGCGGCGCAATGAACTGGGCAGCCGACTCGCCCAAGGCCTGGTCGCGGAAATCGATTCCACGCTGATGCAGCGCTTCAACGCCGCCGGGCTCATCACCCTGGGCCGAACTACCACGCCGGAAATGGCGTTCAGCACCGAAACCGACTCCCTCCTGCAAGGCCCGACCCGCAATCCTTGGAACCCGCAACTTTCCGCCGGCGGCTCAAGCGGTGGTGCCGGGGCTGCCGTCGCGGCGGGTATCGTGCCGATCGCTCATGCCACCGACGCGGCAGGATCGATCCGCGTTCCGGCCGCTTTCAACGGGCTGGTGGGCCTCAAGCCGACGCGCGGTCGCAGCTCCCACGGGCCATTGATGGACGAAGTGTTCGCCGGGCTCGGCGTGCAATTGGGCCTGTCGCGGACGGTGCGCGACAGCGCGGCGCTGATGGATGTGGTGCAAGGCTGTGCGCCGGGAGATCCTTATTACACGGCGGCACCGGCGGAAGGTTTTCTCGCTCAGGTCGGCCGCGATCCGGGACGCTTGCGTATCGGTTTGCTCGATACACCGTGGAACGGGGCCAGTGTCGATGCCGAGATCAGTGATGCCACCGCCCGTGTTGCCCGAGAGCTTGAATCCCTAGGCCATCAGGTTGAAACCGTCCGGGCGCCGCTCGGTCTGTCGTGGGACGCGTTCGTCGAGGCCAACGCGCATATCTGGTGTGCCAGCCTGGTGCGCTGGATCGACCCTCTCGCCGCCGCTACCCGGCGGCCAGTCGATCGCAACACCCTGGAGCCGGCCACCCTCGCCTGTTACGCCTTCGGCCAGCAATCACGCGGCACGGATTTCGCCGCCGCGCTGGAAGCGCGCAACAGCGTCGCCCGGCAAGTGGCCGCGTGGTTCGAGTCCATCGACATCCTGCTGTCCCCGACCCTGCCGCAACTGCCGCAAGCCATCGGCACCTACAATCGCGGCGCCGAGACCCTGGACGGCCTGCAATGGACGGCTCGAGTGTTCGAGCACTCACCGTTCACGCCAGTGTTCAACGTCGCCGGGACACCTGCCATTTCACTGCCGCTGGGGATGTCCCGCGACGGCTTTCCGATCGGCGTGCAACTGGCCGCTCGCTTCGGTGCGGAAGACAGGCTGCTGCGCCTGGCTTCACAACTTGAGCAAGCGTTGCCCTGGCGACATCTGCGCCCACGGATCCGGGTCGGCCACGCAGGCTGACATCACTCAGGCAACCGGTTCGCTACCGGGTGCCTGTGCCATGCCCGATCGCCCACCGGCCCGCAGCTTGTGACGCAGCTTCAGGGCCGGTTTTTCAATGACGTGGTAGGACACGATGCTCATGACAAATGACAGCGCCATCACCGCCTCGACATACCAGCCAATCCAGGCCAGCGGCCAGAGGGCACGCAGCAGGTACATCGCCACGAAATGATTGAGAAACACGCCATAACTGATGTTGCCGAAGAACTCGTCAAGCGGATGCTGTCGCAGCCTCGTCAACAGGTACACGGCCGGAATGCCCAAGGCGACGCCCAGTGTGACTTCGGCATTGAAGGGCCGACGCTCGATCCAGCCGGCCATGATTGCGACAAACAGCAATGCCGCAGCCACGAACGTGCCCATCGCGATCAGCCGGCCCTTGCCCTGCGCGCCGTACAGATAGCTGCCGCAGAGGAACATGAACAACACGCCCGGCAGCAGCCGGTAACCGTAGACATCCGTGTTGATGTAGCCCAGGCACGCGACCATGAACACGGCCACGGACAGAGCAAACGCCACGCCCCGCAGCTTGAAGATCAGCAGAAACGGAATCGCCAGATAGAAACACAGCTCCAGCCCCAGCGACCACGCAGGCGGCATGAGCTGGGTGCCGGCCAGACCGAACATGTAGAAATCCAGTGGCACGATCGCCAGATTCGCGACGATATGCTTGAACGTCAGTTCGGCAGCCTGAGGTGTGCCGGGCAGCAAGAAATAGATCACCGCGCAGGACAGGCACAGATAAAACAGGAATTGCGGATAGAGTCTCAAGGCCCGATCCAGATAGAACGACCCGACTTTATCCAGCGCCTTGTAGTTACGCTCGATGAGCGAGGTCATCACGAAACCGCTGATGATCAGAAACGAGATCACCGCGACCACACCCGGGTTCAGCCCCGCAAAATTGATCCCCATATGGGACAAAGCCACCAGCACCGCCAGCAACAATCGATAGACGCCCACGAACACCCTCACCTGTCCTTGTAGTTATGGGCGGCTAAGCTACGACGCTTTGCGACGGGACAACAGCTATTTTTCGCCGGGCGAAAGGATTCGGTTCAGTGGCTCTGCACCGGGCATGAAAAAGGGCCGCTCCCTGAGGAACGGTCCTTCTGGCTGCTGGCGACAAGTACTACACCAACCGCTCGATTTTCTGATGCTGCCAGACCAGTTTGTAATACAGCGTCTGCAGTACCAGCATCCCCAGATACGCCACCGGAAACGCCATCCACACGCCCTGCAAACCAAACTGCCCGTCGAGCCAGTACGCCGCCGGCAACTGCACACCCACCACGCAAATGATCGCGATGGCCACTGGCACCAACACGGTGCCGCTGGCGCGCATGATGCCGCCGATGATCGCCTGGAAGCCGAAGATCAGCAGGCTCCACAGCATGATGTGCAGCAGATGTTCGGCCATGGCCCGGGTCGAGTCTTCGGTGAGGAACAGCCCCAGCAGCCAGTGCGACAACAGGTAACCGAGCACGATCAGGCCACCGGTCAGGCACACGTTGATCCACAACCCGGTGCGCAGGATCGGCCCCATCCGCTCCAGCCGCCCGGCGCCAATCGCCTGGGCACCGAGGATCGACGCAGTGATTGCAATCGACAGCGCCGGAAACTGCACGTAGTTGACGATCTGTGTCACCGCGCCATAGGCCGCCGTTGCCTGTGAGCCGTGCTGGTTGACCAGTGCCAGGATCACCAGCTCCGACAGCGACAACACAATCATCTGCACCCCGGTCGGCAGACCGATGCGCAACACCTTGCCGAGAATCTCGCCATCCAGGCGCAACGACGCAAAGAACTCCCGATCCGGCGCCAGCGGATGGCCTTTGCGGATCAGGCTCCACGCCAGCCACGCCATTGCCGCCAGCGTACCGGCCAGACCGGCGAACGCCGCGCTCTGTATGCCCAGTTGCGGCAAGCCGAACCAGCCGCGAATGAACGCCGGGGTCAGCGCCAGACCGACAACGGTCGACAGCAGCAGCGCGAGCATCGGCGACAGCGTGTCGCTCACCCCGCGCAACAGCTGAGTGAACAGCACGTACACCAGCACAAACGGCAAGGTCCACATCATCACCCGGGCGTAGGAAACCGCGTCATCCAGCACATCCGCCGGCGTGCCCAACCCCTGCAACGCCTGACGCGCAAACACACTGCCAAACACCGCCGCGACCAGCCCGATCAACACCCCCAGCAACAGCGTCGCCCCGGCAATCGCCTTCACCATATGCGACTCACGCGCGCCCCACGCCTGACCGATCAACACCCCTGCCCCGGCCCCCAGACCGATGACCAGCGCGATGAAGAAAAAGATGATCGGAAACATCCCCGACACCGCCGCCAGTGCCTGAGTGCCGAGCATCTGGCCGATGTAGATGCTGTTGACCGTGCCCGACATGGATTGCAGGAAGTTCGACAGCACCATGGGGGCGAGGAACAGCAGGTAGGTTTTCCAGAGGGGGTTTTGCGCGGGGGTTTGCATTGAGAGTCCGTCTCGGGAGGAGGCAATGTGGGAGAGTCTAAGGTATGCACAGCCGTTCAGGTCGTACCCCTTTGCATTAAAACTTCGTAATCTCCACCCCCTGTCCAAAATGGAAGTGAACCGATCCCATGTCCCGCGTCTCGACCCTGCTGACCTCTACCCTTTTTGCCGTTCTGGCGACGACAGCCAACGCAGCTCCGACACCAGCGCCTGAAGCGCTGCAAAGCCTGCTGAGTACCCTGAACGAACGTCTGAACATCGGCGACCTCGTCGCCCTGACCAAATGGGACAGCGGCAAGCCGATCCAGGACAGTCCCCGCGAAGCCCAGGTCATCGCCAATGCCAGGAGGCTAGCCGCCGAACGCAAACTCGATCCGGAAGACGTGGCGCAATTGATCGCCGCGCAAATGGAAGCCAACAAGCTGGTGCAATACGGTTTGCTCGCGAAGTGGCAGGCGGCCGGCGCTGCACCGGACACGCCGCGTCCGGATCTGGGCAAACAGATTCGTCCGCGCCTGGATGAGCTGCAAACCCGGCTGTTGCAGCAATACGCCGACTTCACGCCCTATCGCCACGACCCGGACTGCACGGCGTGGCTGGCCAAGGCACGCAGCGGTCTGGCTCAGGATGCGTTGCATGAACTGGCCCTGATCCGCGCCACCGGCGAACTCTGTATTCGGGCAACAGCCCCGTAAATCGGGGCTCAAGCATCCATCGCTGGCGTCGATAGTCACCATCACGTCAATGAAGTTCTCATAAAAAATCCCGGGCGTAACATCTGCTCCATACCAACCAAACAACACCCCGGAGCACACGATCATGAAACGCCAAATCCTTCTCGGCATCGCTTTCTCGGTTCTCGCAGTCAACGCTTTTGCAGCAAAACCCGCTCACACCATGATCGCCGAAGGCGGTTCGGATCGATTGATCGAACAGCGTGTTGCCGAAGGCGGTTCGGATCGTTTGCTGGAACGCCGTGTTGCTGAAGGTGGCTCGGATCGTCTGCTGGAACGCCGCGTTGCCGAAGGTGGTTCGGATCGTCTGCTGGAACGCCGTGTTGCTGAAGGTGGCTCGGATCGTCTGCTGGAACGCCGCGTTGCCGAAGGTGGCTCGGATCGTCTGCAAGAACGCCGCGTTGCCGAAGGTGGCTCGGATCGCCTGCAAGAACGCCGTGTTGCTGAAGGCGGTTCGGATCGTCTGATCGAACGCCGCGTCGCATGACCTGAAAACGCTTTCGCAAGACAAAGAAAAGCCCGGCCTGATCAGCCGGGCTTTTTCACATCCAGTCGTCGCTTACTGAACGGTTTTCAGCTTGACCACGTCACCGGAGACCTTGGTGGTGTAGCCGCTCAGAACCCATGCCCAGAACCAGTTTTCCTGGACCTGGGTGTTGATCATGGCATCGCCGCCCTTGGCTTTGATCGCCTCATCCTGAGCGCGGACGAAACGGCTGTTCTGCCGGATCGGGATCACGCCGAACAGCATCAGGCCGGTGGCGGTCGCTTCGCTGTGGCCAATCACGGTGTACTGGTTGCTGTCGTAGTGTTTGCTGTTCATCGGGGTGCCGGTGCAACCTGCCAGAACCACACCGAACAGTGCGGCGGCGACTACTTTGCTGAGGTATTTCACTGCAAGACTCCATGGGTAAACGCCCGGGATCCATCTCTCGGGCGGCGCACACTTTACTGGAGGCAATGGCACATTGGTATCAATCTGGGAATGTTTCATGAAGCGCTGCCAGCAGCGCTTCACGAGTCTCTTCAGGTATTGGTCTTCAATTTGGTCCACAACCGCGTCGTCAACCGGGCAATCGCCGCCGGCAACTCTTCCACGGTGAACAGCTTGTCCATCACCTCTTTCGGCGGGTAGATCGCCTGATCCTGCTCCACCGCCGGCGTCAGGAACTCATTCGCCGCCGCGTTGGGGTTGGCGTAGTGAATGCTGTTGCTGATGTTGGCGATCACTTTCGGCTCAAGCAGGTAGTTCATATAGGCGTAGCCGTTCTTCTCGTGGGGCGCGTTCCTGGGCATGACCACCATGTCGAACCACAGCGTCGTGCCTTCGTCCGGGATCGAATAGGCGATGTCGATACCGTTTTTCGCTTCCTTGGCACTGGCGGCCGCCTGGACGACATCGCCGTTGAAGCCGATCACCGCACAGACGTTGCCGTTGGCCAGATCGCTGATGTACTTCGACGCATGGAAGTACTGCACGTAAGGGCGAATCTTGAACAAGGCCGCTTCGGCTTTTTGGTAATCCGCCGGTTCATGGCTGTGTGGCGGCAGGCCCAGGTAGTTGAGGGTGATCGGCAATACCTGGGTCGGGTTGTCGATGATCGCTACGCCGCACTGGCTCAACTTCTTGATGTTGTCCTCTTCGAAAAACATCTTCCACGAACGGGTAACGTCGGTGTTGCCGAAGATTGCCTTGATCTTCTCGACGTTGTAGCCGATGCCGGCGGTGCCCCACATGTACGGATAACCGTATTGATTGCCCGGATCGTTGACTTCGAGTTTCTTCATCAACTGCGGGTCGAGGTTCTTCCAGTTCGGCAGTTGCGACTTGTCGAGTTTCTGGATCGCGCCGGCCTTGATCAGCCGCGACAGAAAGTGGTTCGACGGACTGACCACGTCGTAACCGGTATTGCCGGTCATCAACTTGGATTCCAGCACTTCGTTGCTGTCATGGATATCGTAAGTAGCCTTGATGCCGGTGGCTTGGGTGAAGTTGGCCAGGGTGTCATCGGCAATGTAGCCGTTCCAGTTGGAAATGTTGACCGCTTCGTCGGCCAGGGCGCCGGTCGATGCCGTTGCGAGCAGGACCGCCAGGGAAAGTGTGTGGGCGCGCATGTTCTGTCACCTGAATTGAATGGCTTTTGTTCTTGTGGGATGTGCGGAATTTCAGATTTCTGTTCTGGCCCTGACCGCCTCCACGCGCATGCGAAGCATGGCACCGATATCGAAGAAAGGTCGCGGCGGCAGCCAGCCGGGTTCCGCCCGTTGCATCACCGATTGCAGCAAGGGCGAGTCGACGCCCGATGCCAACTCCGCCAACAGTCGTCCCCACAGGGTTCCACGCGCCACGCCCGAACCGTTGCAACCGGCGACGGCGAAAACGCCCTCTTCCACCCGGTCGAAATAGGCCTGACCGCTGCGGCTCGCACTCAGGTGACCGGTCCAGGTGTAGCGAATGTCTTGCTCGCCGAGGAACGGAAAACGTCGTTGCAGACCGCGCACATGATGTTGCCGACGCAAAACCAGTTCGCTGTTGGACAGGTCCCGCGTGCGGTATTCGGCGGTGTTGCGGATCATCACCCGGCGATCCGGGGTCAACCGCACGGTCGCGCCCAACGGCCGGGTCGAGAGCACGCCCCACGGCTCGACCGAACCGATGGCCGCGAATTCCTGATCCGTGAGCGGGCGCGTCAGGCTCGCGCTCAACTCCATCGGGAACGTGGCGCTGTCGCGGATGCCGACGCGGGGTATGAAGGCGTTGAGGCACACCAGCACCTGCTTCGCCTCGATACTGCCTTCGGCGCCTTGGGCGCGTAGACGCCCCGAACCAACACGCTCAAGACCCGAAATATCGGTGTTTTCAAACACCGTGACATTCTCCGGGAGCGCATCGAGCAAGCCCTTCACATACTTGGCTGGTTGCAGCAGCGCATTGCCGTTGCCGCACCAGATCGCAGCCTGATAGTGGCGAGTGCCGAGCTTCTGGCTCAGCGCCTCGCCTTGCAGAAATTCAGCGCGGGCACCCAGGGTGCGCAGCGTGGCCAGTTTCGCGTTGACCTGATTGAGCTTGGCCGGATCGTTGACGGCAAAGAAATAACCACTGTCACGAAAGTCGCAATCAATGGTGTGTCGATCGATGCACTGGCGGACTTCAGCGCTGGCGGCGCGGGAAATCGCCGTGTCGACTTCAAACCCGGCAAAGCCTGCGGCGCCGATCAGTTCGCTATCGGCCGGGTGTTCATGGGCGACAACGAATCCCGAGTTGCGCGCAGACGCACCCTGCGCCGCCGATTGCCGATCCACCACGACAATGCGCGCCTGGGGATGCAGTTGCGCGAGGTTATGCGCGGCGCTGAGCCCAGTGATGCCGGCCCCGATCACCAGCCAGTCGGCTTTTTGCGCTCCGCTCAGGCGAGCGCGTGCCGGGGCGTTTCCGGCCTGCGCGATCCAGCCACAGATATTTTCCATGCATCACCTCGTAAGACTGTCGTTCGGCGGCTTGCCTTCTTCAGATACCCATGCGTGAATCGCATGCCCGTGTTGTGAAGATTGCCGCCAGAACTAGAATCTATAGAGTCTTCAAACGCCTCACCAACGCTAAGAAATCATCGAGCCATTCTGAAAACGCATGGATAAAATTCGCCACGTTCCATCGCTGCAAGCCATGCAGGCACTGGTCGAAGTCGCCCGATGCGGCAGCTTCACTCAGGCTGCGCAGACGTTGTGCCTGACCCAAAGCGCCGTCAGCCGGCAGATCCAGCAACTGGAAAGTCACTTCAACGTGGCGCTGTTCGTGCGCACCAGCCGCAACCTGCACCTGACGCCGGAAGGCGAGCAGGTTCTGGCCAGTGCCCGGAGCATTTTCGAGCAACTGAAAACCCTCGAAGAACGCCTCACGCCGCAGAAGCGCCCGTTCCGCATTCGCCTGCATGTGTCGCTGGCAGTGCGCTGGTTGCTGCCCAGACTCAGCGACTTTTATCTGCGTCATCCCGAGGTTTCGCTGGCCATCGAAACCGTCGCCACCGAAGTCGTCGAGCCCACCAGCGACAGTGACGCCTACATCCTTTACTTGCCGACGGCCTCGAGTGATCCGGATTGCCTGACGTTATTTAAGGAAACCCTGGTGCCGGTGTGCGCCCCAGGTTTGGTGGACGCCCCCCGGTCAGTCGAAGAACTGCAGCGTTTTGCCTTGCTGCATCGCTCGGCGGATCGCCAGGCATGGATCGAATGGCTGGCCGCAAACGACGGCAAACCGCTGGAGGATTACCGGCACATTCCGTTCAATCTCGATGAACTGGCACTGGACGCGGCGGCGCGGGGATTGGGTGTGGCGGTGACGGACATGACGCTCGCGGCAGAATCCATCGAGCGTGGGGTGTTGGTGGTGCCGTTCGGGGAGCCGCTGAAAACCGGGGGGATTTATTCGCTGTGCCCGCAGCCGTCGGCGGGTTCGCATCCGGCGTGCGGGGTGGTGATGAAGTGGTTTGCCAGTCAGGTCGAGCGGGAAGATTGAACGCAGGAACTGCCTTGCGCAGTTCCCGCACCGATGTTCATTGAGCGGGAAATGACTGGAGATACGCCAACAGATTGTCGATTTTCTCCTCGTCACTCAGCCCCCAGAAGATCATCCGCGTCCCCGGCACCACACCCTTCGGATCTTTCAGATACGCCGTCAGCGTTTCACGATTCCAGGTAATGCCAGAGTTCTTCATCGCATCGGAGTAGACGTAGTTCGCCGACGTCCCCGCCGGGCGGCCGATGATGCCGTTGAGTTGCGGGCCGAATCCGGGGCGGGCGGACTCGCCGACCTGATGGCAGCCTCCGCACAGGCGCGGAAAGATTTTGCCGCCGGCCTCGGCGTCGCCGGCCGCCAGCGCGGGTGTGCTGAACAGACCTGCGTTGAGGATCAGGGCGAGGGTCAGTAACGCGGTGTTTTTCATCGGGAGCATCCAGATCTTCGGCGGCGCCAAGGGTAATCCTGCGGGGAGCGTTGCGCTACAGGTAAGCCGCGATCACCTGCCGGACTTTGAGCAAGGCTTGACGCAGGACAAGCCTGTCCACCGAGCCCAGCGCCAGCCGGATCGCATGGGGCACATGGGCGGATACGGTGAACGGCTCGGCGTTGGTGACCGAGATCTGCGCCTTCATCAGCTCGATCACCACCTGATCGGACCTCGCGTCTTCCGGTAGCGGCAGCCAGAGGAAATACGAAGATGGATGACCAACCATCGGCAAGCCTTTGAGGATTTCAGCGGCCAGCGTCTGACGGGCCCGGGCGTCATCGCGCTTTTGCGCCTCCAGCAATGTAACGGTGCCGTCGTCGAGCCAGCCGCAGGCCATCGCGGTCATCACCCCCGGCGTGTTCCAGGTGGTGGCGCGGATGATGCGTTCCAGTGCCGGGACGATTTTCAGCGGCGCGGCGACGAAGCCGACGCGCAGGCCCGTGGCGATGTTTTTCGAAAGCCCCGAGACGTACACCGTGCACTCCGGCGCCAGATCCGCCAGCGGTGGCGGCGGGTTATCGACCAGAAAGGCGTAGGCAGCGTCTTCGATGATCGTCAGATCATGCTGTCGGGCAATCGCCACCAGTTGTTCACGCTGCGCCAGCGGCATCACCCAGCCCAGCGGATTGTGCAAAGTCGGCATGCTGTAGACGGCGCGCACCGGGCGGTTGCGGCAGAGCCTGTCGAGCGCCTCCAGATCCGGGCCGTTTGCGGTCACGGGAATCGCCACCACTTCCAGATGCAGTGCTTCGGCCAATACCTTGAAGCCCGAATAAGTCAGCGCATCGGCCGCGATTACATCGCCGGGGTTGAGCTGTGCCATCAGCGTCACCGCCAACCCTTGCTGGGCGCCGTTGACGATCAACACCTGCTCGGCGTCGACGTTCAAGCCTCGCGCCTGCAAATGCCGGGCAACCGAGGCCCTTTCATGCTGGCGCCCGGCGTGGGGTTGATAACGCAGCAGCGCTTCAAGGTCGCCGGACAGCGCCAATTGCCGTAAAGCGGTGCGCAGCAGATCGGCCTGTCCCGGCAGCGACGGATAGTTGAAGTTGAGGTCGATCATGCCGACGGCAATGTCTTTCTGATCGATCCCCTGCCCCGGCAACAACGAGGTTTCCCGGACAAACGTGCCGCGCCCGGTTTCGCCGCTGACCAGCCCCATTGCCTCAAGCTCCGCATACACCCGCGACGCTGTGACCAGCGCCAGCCCTTCGCTCGCCGCCAGTTGCCGATGGGTCGGCAAACGCGTGCCGGGCAACAGGCGACCGCTGCGAATGTCGGCGGCGTAGGTATCAACAAGGGTCTTGTAACGGGAGCGCGGCATGTCGGGATGTATCCATGACAATTTTTTGATTGTGCTGATTCTCAACCCTAGGATGAGCCACAAGCAACCCCACTCTTGAGCCTGACCCGACATGGAACGAACCACGAATCTGCCCGCACCGGCCCTGGAAAAAACCAGCGGCTGGATCAACGGTTTCATCGGCGTCGTGATTTTCAGCGGCTCGCTGCCGGCCACGCGGCTGGCGGTGCTGGAATTCGACCCGGTGTTTCTCACCGTCATCCGCGCCACCATCGCCGGGGTCTTGGCGTTGTGCCTGTTGTGGCTGTTTCGTGAACGACGCCCGGCGCGGGATCAGTGGTTCTCGTTGTTGATCGTGGCACTGGGCGTGGTCGTGGGTTTCCCGTTGTTGACCGCCCTCGCGCTGCAATATGTGACGTCGGCGCATTCCATTGTGTTTGTAGGATTGCTGCCACTGGCGACGGCGATTTTCGGCGTGCTGCGCGGCGGTGAACGGCCGCGCCCGGTGTTCTGGATCTTTTCGGTTTTGGGCAGTTCGCTGGTGGTCGGCTTTGCGGTATCACAAGGCCTGACCGCCTCACCCACTGGTGATCTGTTGATGCTGGCGGCGATCCTCGCCTGCGGTCTCGGTTATGCCGAAGGCGCCAAACTGTCGCGCACCCTCGGTGGCTGGCAGGTGATCTGCTGGGCGCTGATGTTGTCGTTGCCGGCGATGGCCGTGCTCAGCGTATGGCTGGCGCCCACTTCGTTCAGCGGCATCAGCGTGTCGGCATGGGTCTGCCTGGCTTACGTTTCGCTGTTCAGCATGCTGATCGGTTTTGTGTTCTGGTATCGCGGCCTGGCGCAGGGCGGGATTGCGGCGGTCGGGCAGTTGCAGTTGTTGCAGCCGTTTTTTGGTCTGGCGCTGGCGGCGACGTTGCTGCATGAACACGTCAGCGTCGGCATGCTGGTGGTCGAGTTGGGCGTGATTTTGTGCGTGGCCGGGGCGAAGAAATTCGCCCGATGATCAGCTCGTTCCCGCTTTCCACTCCCGTGGACTGAGCCCGGTCTTGCGCCGAAACGCCCGGGCCAGCGCCGAAGGACTTTCATAGCCGACTTCTTCGGCGATCAAGGCAATCGGCCGCCCCTCGCGCAGACGTTTCTGCGCGAGGCTGACGCGCCAGCTCACCAGATAATCCACCGGCGTCTGCCCCACCACTCGCCGGAAATGCTCGGCAAAACCGGCACGGGACAAATGCACGGTCGCAGCCAGTTCGGCGACGCTCCAGGCCTTGGCCGGTTGGTCATGCATCAGGCTCAATGCACGGGAAATCTTCGGGTCGGCCAACCCCGCCATCATGCCCGGCTGCTGGTTGCGACTGCTGATCAGATGCCGCAGCAGCAGAATCACCAACAATTCGAACAGCCGATCCATCACCGCTTCACGCCCGCAATGACCATCGAATGCCTCCTTGAACAGCCATTCCAGAATGCTGGCCATTTCCGGAAGGTCGGCGAGTTTCAGCACCAGATAATCCGGCAGCGCCGCCGCCAGCGCATTGCCCGCGCCGCCATCGAAGGTCAGCGAGGCGCACACCAGTTGCGTGTTCATGGCCTCGTCGGCGAACAGTCGGTGAGCAAACGGTCGGGGAAAGAAAATCAGGGTCGGTTCGCTGAGCGTGAGTTCTGGGTCATTCCCCGGTTTGAGCAGCACTTGCCCGGCCTGTAACAGATGCACATGACCGCAGACCTGATCGCCACCGTAGGCACTGATGCCGCAGAAAGTACCGCTGTGGAAGGTGCCGGCATTCACGCCGAAGTGGCTGAGCAACGTGGACAAGCGATCCATGGACGAATCCTCGACGACAGGTTTGGACGATCTGTCGCATATCCTCGACGATTTGCACCCAAGACACCAGCCTCGCTCAATAACATGACCTCCATCCCCGGCGCACTTCGCACCGGACTTTCGGAGAATCACCATGAGCCGCATTGCCCCGATCACCCTTGAAAACGCCACCGAAGCCACCCGCCCGACCCTGGAAGGCGTGCAGAAAAAAATCGGTTTCCTGCCCAACCTGTTCAAGACCCTGGCGGTTGCCCCCGCTGCACTGGATGCCTACGTGCAAGTCTCCGCCACACTGGGCAAAACGTCCCTGAGCGCCAAGGAAAAAGAAGCGGTGTACCTCGCCACGTCTCAGGTCAATGGCTGTGATTACTGCCTGGCGGCGCACACTTTGTTTGCCGGCAAGGCGGGGCTCGCCACGGAAGAAATCATCGAGGCCCGTCATGGCCGGCTGAATGCCTTCGCCACCCTCGCCCATCAACTGACGGAAACCCGTGGACATCTGAGCGATGAACAGATCGCCGCCGCCCGCGCTTCCGGCATCGACGACAAGAAGATCATCGAAGTGATCGCCATCGTCGCCGTGCAGACCCTGACCAACTACCTCAACAACACCGCACTGACCGACATCGACTTCCCGGCAATCGATGCCTGATTTAACAGAAAACCTGTGGGAGCCAGCCTGCTGGCGATAGCGGTGTGTCAATCAAAGCCTCTTTGAGCGACCTGACGCCATCGCCAGCAGGCTGGCTCCCACAATTGTTCAGTCGTGGTCGACCCCGGCGCGCTTCAGCAGTTTCTTGCAGCGCTCGGACAGGTGAAACACCTGCAACTGCTTGCCGGCCTTGGCGTAGCGTTCACGCAGGGTTTTCAGCGCGGCGATGGCCGAGTAGTCGACAAAGCTCAGGTGCCGGCAGTCCAAGGTTACCCGCTGAGGATCGTTGGCCGGGTCGAACTGATTGAGAAACGGCGTGGTCGAGGCGAAGAACAGCGTGCCGTGCAGGCGATAGAGTTTGCTGCCGTCGGCTTCCAGATGTTCGTCGGCGTACAGTTCACGTGCCTGCTGCCAGGCAAAATTCAGCGCGGCGATGATGATCCCGCACAGCACCGCCGTGGCCAGATCGGTGAACACTGTGATGGTGGTGACCGCGATGATCACCAGCACATCGTTGAGCGGTACTTTGTTCAGCACCCGCAACGAGGCCCATGCAAAGGTCTGCTGCGACACCACGAACATCACCCCCACCAGCGCCGCCAGCGGAATCCGCTCGATCAGCGGCGACAGAAACAGAATGAACAACAGAATCAGCACGCCCGCCACCACGCCGGACAACCGCCCGCGTCCGCCGGAACTGAGGTTGATCACGGTCTGGCCGATCATCGCGCAACCGCCCATGCCGCCGAACGCACCGGAGACCATATTCGCCGCGCCCAGCGCTACGCATTCGCGATCCGGGTAGCCACGGGTTTCGGTGATTTCGTCGGTGAGGTTGAGGGTCAGCAGGGTTTCCAGCAGGCCGACCAGCGCCATCAGAATCGCGTAAGGCGCGATGATGCGCAGGGTTTCGAGGTTGTACGGGATGTCCGGCAACGCGAACGTCGGCAGACCGCCGGCGATGTGGGCCATGTCGCCAAGGGTACGGGTCGGCAGGCCGAGCAGATAGACCAGCGCCCCGACGCCGAGGATCGCCACCAGTGCCGGCGGAACGGCGCGGGTCAGACGCGGCAGGATGTAGACGATGGCCATCGTCAACAACACCAGCCCGGCCATCAGGTACAACGGCGTGCCGCTGAGCCACTGCTCGCCGCTCTTGAAATGTTCCAGTTGCGCCAGCGCAATGATGATCGCCAGACCGTTGACGAACCCGAGCATCACCGGGTGCGGCACCATGCGCACCAGTTTGCCCAAGCGCAACAGCCCGAACGCCATCATGATCAGGCCACCGAGCAACACCGTCGCCAGCAGGTACTGCACACCGTGCTGCACCACCAGCGCGACGATCACCACCGCCATCGAACCGGCCGCACCGGACACCATGCCCGGCCGGCCGCCGAACAACGCGGTCAATGTGCAAATGATGAAGGCGCCGTACAGGCCCATCAGCGGATTGAGATGAGCCACCAGCGCAAACGCAATGCATTCGGGCAACAGGGCAAACGAGGTGGTGAGTCCGGCCAGGACATCGGCGCGCAGACGAATCGGTTTCATGGCTTACCTGACAGCGCGGCCGCGACTGGCGGCCGCTGTATTCGCGGGAAAAAGAGGGTTGCGGATGTTACGCAATTGACCGGGCACGGGCCAGCGGTCGCTGACAGAGACGTCCCGGCGCTTTATGCTTGCGCGCTTCGTTGATCGACGGGTTTGAACATGTCACCGCTATCCACCCGCGAAGTCTGCCAGCGCCTGCGCGATGCGGCATTGGGCGTTTGCGCATTACGGTGTATTGCACAGGAATCCGGGACCGACCAGATGTCGGTCGAGATCGACGGCTGGCACCTGTCGCTCGACTTCGACGGCCAACGCCTGCACCACTGCCTGCAATGCCGGTGCCCGGAAGGTCGCGTATGGACACTCGACACCACTCAACGTTTCGGCACCGACCCGGTCAGCCTGCTCAGCACCTGGGAACTGACGCAGATCGAACGATTGCTGGCCCGGGCCGACTGACCGGATCAGCCCTGTCGCAGGTCCAGGTTGTAGGTGTAATACCCTGTGTCACGCACCCAGCCAAGGGATTCGTACAACCCTTGTGCCGTGAAATTGTCGGTGGCGGTTTCCAGCACCAGCCCCTTGGCGCCGGTTTCCACGGCGAAGTCGCGGGCGGTGTTCATCAACAACCGTCCGACGCCACGACCTCGGGCGGCCGGCGTGGTGAACAGGTCGCTGAGCAGCCAGGTGCGGTGGGCGTCTATCGATGAAAACGTCGGGTACAACTGCACGAATCCCAGCGCTTCGCCGTTTTCCTCTTCAACCAGAAAAATTGCCGATTCATTGCCGGCCAGGCGCTCGGCGATGAAGGCCCGCGATTGCGCCAGGTTCGATGGCTGACCATAAAAGCCGCGATAGCCGTCGAACAGTGAGGCCACCGCATCCAGATGTTCCGCACTGGCGCGTATTGCCTGAAGACTCATATCCCCTCCCCGATCCCGTCAAATGATTGCAGCAGCATAGCGCTGTCCGTCGAGTGTGCTGGCTTAATCGCTATATAGTTTTGTATATTGCGAACCCGAAATCGCCAGACTTTCAATGTCTTCCATGAGCAGCATCCGCGAACGCAACCAGCAACTGATCCTCAAGGCCGCCAGCGAAGAGTTTGCCGCCAACGGCTTCGACGCGACCCAGACCCGCGACATCGCCGCCCGCGCCGGTGTGCCCAAGGCCAATCTCTATTACTACTTCCAGAGCAAGGAAAACCTCTACGGCATAGTGCTGCTCGGCTTCGTCGAGCCGCTGCTGGAAGCCTCGGCGGTGCTGCGCGAAAGTGATGACCCGTTGATCGGCCTGCGTGCCTACGTCGCGGCACGCATCCGCATCGCCCGCGAGCATCCGGCGATTGCCAAGGTGTTCAGTGGTGAACTGCTGCTGGGCGGTCGCCAGTTGCCCGACGAATGCCGCGACCTGCTGCACGCCGAAGCCCGACGCAATGTCGAGTGCCTGCGCAGCTGGATCGAGCGAGGCTTGCTGGCCCCGGTCGATCCCGAGCATTTGATGCTGTTCATCTGGTCGGCGACGCGCACCTACACCAATATCGGCTGGCAGATGGGGCGCATCACCGGGCGCGAAATGCCGCAGGATGAGGATTATGAAAGGGCGGCGGATACCATTACGCGGCTGGTGCTGGGCGGCGTGGTGTCCGAGCCGGTGAGTGATGTACGCAGGTTGATGTTTGCGACTTGAGCGGCGGAGTCAGGGCATGATGTCCAAAGGTAGTGCGCGGTCACCTTCCATCCGCTCGTACCATGCCTGGAACTGAGCAGGCAGGCGCTTTTTCCATTCCGGTACGTTGGTGTAATAACGGGCTCGCGTGTGTCCCCCTTTCTCAGGCACCAGCATCAGCACCCAGAAACGGTTACTGGCCGCACGCATCAGAATGGCCGCGTTCATATTGCCAAGTCCGCGCACCCACATTTCGATGACCTCGGCATCAGGCACATCAACCGCCGGGTCGCCGACGGTCATGGTACTCGTACGGTCCACCAGCTTCTGATAATCACCCTTGAGCAATTTATGCAACGCCTGATCCTCTTGCTGCGTACGAGCAAGTCCAACGCTGAGCAAGTTGTAATTCATCGAAAGTGGTTTATCAGACGCCACATAACGACCTGAGTAAAAGACACCCATACCGCCGCCGCAATCAACGTCATCGCCATTCTGCGTGACGTCCAGAACACCATTGATAGCTCGAAAAACAAGCGTGCAACTACCCTCTTCAAAACGAGCCTCACCACCGCTCAACACAGCAATGCCTTCCAGATCACCAGAGTTGGCGCCCTCCTGTGCCGAAACCTCAAAGCGGATGTGTGTGGCGTCCTGACGCTTGATGATCACTTCAGATCCCGAGTTCACCCCGTGAGGAATCAAATGCCATGTGGAATCCCAGTTGAACGCTCTGGCCGCATATTGCAGCTCAGTCAGGCGCATCAGATATTCACGACGCAAGCACGCCGGTTCAGCGCCACAAAGGCTGCGGTTCTTCAACCATGCTCTTTGATCGGCCTTGAGCGCTTTCGGATCAGCAACCTGCGCCAGCGTTGTCGTCCAGAGCTTCCCGAGTTTCTCATCAAGACTCGAGGTATACGGATCCGCACAAATGGCTTTTTCAACCGGACTGGAAGCGCCGGCGCAGTCGAAACTGGCAGCGTGGGAGTTGGCAGCAAAAACGAGGGGCGTCAGCAGCAAGGCGTGACGGAGATTGAAAGCGAGCATCGACAGATTCCATTCCTGAGGCGGCGGCAGTATGCCGCGCCCGGGTTATCGATGCTCTGGAAATTTCACCGATTACTTCAAGAGAGTCAGAACGCGATCTCGGCCGCCGGCTTCACATCGATCCGCGCCACCGAACCGGTCAGGTGCGCCCAGTCCTTGTTGTGTTCGGCGATGATGTCTTCGGCGCTCATGTTGCCGTTGTCGACGGTGGAATGCGCGTCGGCGGCCAGCTCCACGTCGTAGCCCAGTTGATGGGCCTGGCGCACGGTGGCGTTGACGCAGTAATCGGTTTGCAGACCGCAGATCACGAGGCGATCGAAGTCTTCCCGGGGGATCAGTTTCTGCAGGTTGGTCTGGTAGAACGAGTCGTTGGCGGTCTTGTCGACGTGCAGGTCACTCGGTGCGGTATTCAGGCCATCGGCCAGTTGCCAGCCCTCGGCGCCATAGGCGAGCGGGCTGTCCTTTTCGTTATGCTGGATCAGTACGACTGTGACGCCAGCCTTGCGCGCCCGGGCGCTGAGGCCGTTGATGGTGTCGATCACCCGTTTGATGTCGTAACACTCGTATTCGCCTGTGCACAGGGCGCGCTGGACATCGATGATCAGCAATGCGGTGGTCATGGTGAGCCTTCCTTGATCGGTCCTTGAGACAGGGGCGGACGTGTGCCCGCCCCCTTTTTACCCTTCTCAGTAACCCAAAGACAACCCGGTGTTGCGCCGTGGATCGTTGGCGCCGTAGAAGCGGTTCTTGCCGACCGGTTTACCCCCCAGCGACGGCGCTCCGACCAGAATCGCGGCGATGTGGTTGGCGTCCTGCGGGCCCGCAAACTTGTGGCCCCAGCTCTCGAGAATCTTCTTCGTGTCGGGGCTGGCGGCGTAGTCCTCAAGGTTGGTCTGCTCCGGCATCCACTGCTGGTGGAAGCGCGGTGCATCGACCGCTTCCTGCAGGCCCATGCCGTAGTCGATGACATTGAGCATGGTCAGCAGCGTCGCCGTGATGATGCGGCTGCCGCCCGGCGTGCCCACCACCATCACCACCTTGCCATCCTTGGTGACGATGGTCGGGCTCATCGACGACAGGGGCGCCTTGCCGGGAGCGATGGCATTGGCTTCACCCTGCACCAGACCGTACATGTTCGGCACGCCGACTTTCGAGGTGAAGTCGTCCATTTCATCGTTGAGGATCACCCCGGTCTTGCTCGCCATCACACCTGCGCCGAACCAGTCGTTGAGGGTGTAGGTGACGGACACCGCGTTGCCCCACTTGTCGACGATCGAATAGTGCGTGGTGTTGCTGCCTTCGTGCGGCGCAACGCCGGGTTTCAGCTCGGCGGAGACACCGGCCTTCTGCGGCTGGATCGCATTGCGCAGCTTGGTCGCATAGTTCTTGTCCAGCAGGTGCTCGATCGGGTTTTTCACGAAATCCGGGTCACCCAAATAACTGTTGCGATCCACATAAGCGTGGCGCATCGCCTCGATCTGGTAGTGCATGCCCTGGGCCGAATGGAAGCCCAGATCCTTCATCGGATAGCCTTCGAGAATGTTCATGATCTGGCAGATCACCACCCCGCCGGAGCTCGGTGGCGGTGCAGAAACAACGTGGTAGCCACGGTAGTCGCACTCCACCGGAGCCAGTTCGCGGGTCTTGTATTTGTCGAGGTCAGCCTGGGTGATGATGCCCTTGTTGGCCTGACTGGAGGTGACGATGGCGTCGGCGACCCAGCCTTTATAGAAACCATCGGCGCCTTTCTCGGAAATGGTGCGCAAGGTCTTGCCCAGATCCTTCTGCACCAGTTTCTGCCCGACCTGCATCGGCTCGCCGTTGTGGAGGAAGATCGAGCCTGAATCTTTCATGTCCTTCTTGAACACGTCGGTGGCGTAGTCCAGCAGATCGACGTCACCCTGCTCCAGCTCGAAGCCTTCTTCCGCCAGTTTGATGGCCGGGGCGATCATGTCCTTGCGTGGCTTGGTGCCGTACTTGGTCAGCGCCAGCTCCATGCCGGAGACAGTGCCCGGAACGCCCACCGCGAGGTGGCCACGGGTACTCAGATCAGGGATGACGTTGCCATCCTTGTCGAGGTACATATTGGCTGTCGCGGCCAGTGGGGCTTTTTCCCGGAAGTCGAGGAAGGTCTTGCGTCCGTCCGCCAGTTGGATGGTCATGAAACCACCACCACCGAGGTTGCCCGCCGCCGGGTAAACCACCGCCAGTGCGTAGCCCACGGCGACCGCCGCATCCACCGCGTTGCCGCCACTTTTCAGTACATCGACACCCACGTGAGTCGCCAGGTGCTGGGCGGTGACCACCATCCCGTTTTCGGCGGCGACCGGGGCAACCGAGGCGGCATGGGCCATGAGGCAGCTGAGCGCCAATGAGGTCGCAATCAGCGATTTGGCAAAAGGTTCGTACTTCATGAGTCGGTCTCTTCTTTTTATAAGGTAGGAAAGCGCTTCAAGAGCATCAGCCAGTATGGTCGCGATTGCGGTTTGCGCCTCCCCGATCCGGCAGTATGCTGGGCGCTGTTGCCGACCCGACCCGGAGTTTTTCCCATGGCCTACACGTTCATCACCCTGCCCTCGCCCGTCGGTGAGTTGAAGCTGGTCGCGAACGGTTCACGACTGGCCGCCATCCTCTGGGAAAACGACAAACCGAACCGGGTGCGCCTCGGACCAATGACCGAAGCGCCGGACAACCCGGTGTTGGTGAAAACCGCGCGACAACTGGAAGAATATTTTGCCGGAACGCGAAGTGCGTTCGATCTGGAGCTGGACTTTGCCGGCACCGAGTTCCAGAAAAAGGTCTGGGCCGCGTTGCTGACCATTCCGTTCGGCGAGACCCGCACCTACAGCCAGATTGCCGAACAGATCGGCCATCCCAGCGCGGTACGTGCCGTCGGCGCGGCGAACGGCAGAAACCCGATTTCGATCATCGCGCCCTGCCACCGGGTGATTGGTGCCTCGGGAAAACTGACCGGGTTTGCCGGCGGCCTTGAAGCCAAGGAGCGTTTGCTGACACTGGAAGGTGGCCAGTGGTCAGACATCGGCAAAACCGGCGAACTGTTTTAAGCGCCGAAGAAGTTATTCATCGCCGCGTACTGCAACAGCATGATGGTCTTGGCATCGCAGATCTCGCCACGATGAAACGCTGCCATTGCATCGTCGAAGCGCCACTCCAGAACCTCCAGTTCCTCGGTTTCCTCCTCCAGGCCACCACCGTCGCTGACCTTTGACGCCGCGTCGTATTCGGCAACGAAGAAGTGCAGTTTCTCGGTCACCGAACCCGGACTCATGTACGCCTCGAAGACTTTCTTCACATCGTGCACGCGATAACCGGTTTCTTCCTCGGCCTCGTCGCGGATACGCTGCTCCGGTGCCGCGCCTTCCAGCAACCCGGCAGCCACCTCGATCAGCAGACCGTCATGACCGTTGACGAACACCGGCAAGCGGAACTGACGGGTCAGCACCACCGTGCGCTTCTCACGATTGAACAACAGAATCGCCGCACCATTGCCGCGGTCGTAGACTTCGCGGGTCTGGCGTTGCCATTCACCGTTATTGCGCAGGTAGTCGAAGGTGATTTTCTTCAGCAGATACCAGTCGTGGGACAACACCTGAGTGTCGACGATGTTGATCCGCTCGGCGGTGTTGGGCATGACGCTTCATCCTTTGTCTTGACCGGAAAAGCCCCATGTTAGGCGAAAAAAAGCCCGGCAGCGCTACCGGGCTTTTTCATTCGATTACCGCTGACGGGCCATGTCGGCCATTGCGACATCTGGCACCTGCGTGGCAGCCGCCACGCCGTTGATCAGCGGTCCATAACGCCGGATGAACTCCCAGTTGTACGGCACACGATCCTTGCTGGTGCCGTTGTCCCAGTTCACCGACCAGGTCATCAGGCCCTTGATCGGGTGCCCTTTGACGGCCAGGCGTTTCATCGCGTTGCCGACCGCATTCTTGTCGATCACGTAACCGGTGGCAGCAGCGTCAACGTTGGCTGGCAGACCGATGACGAACTTGTCCGCAGGGATCTTCGTGAACCCGCGCGTGCCGGTCACCAGACTTTCGGTCAGGTAATAGAGGAAGTCATCTTTCATCGCATCGTTGTTTTGCGCGATCCATGCCCCGTTGCCGTTATTGGCCTCGGGGACCCAGACACCGTCACCACCCTGGTTGTAGAACTGCGGCGCGATGAAGTCGTAGTAGCCTTCCAGTGCCTGCAGGTAGCCGACGTATTTGCCGGAGGTGGTCAGGTATGGAAACTCCGGCGCCATGCTGATGATGAAATGCTTGCCCTGGCCTGCGTAGTGATCCTTGACCAGTTTCAGGGCGGCCGGCAGGACAGTCTTGTTTGCAGCGAAATCAATCGCGCTCTGTTCAAGATCGATGTCCAGCCCGTCAAAGCCGTAGGTTTCTACCAGACGGATGATTTCATTGGCCAGCGGTTGCTCCTGACCGGCACGCAATTCGATGTGCGCATCGGCGCCGCCGAGGGAAATCAGCACCGCTCGGCCCTGACTGTTGAGTACGCCGACCTGACGGCGGAACTCGGCGTCGGAAACGTTGAACGGCTTGAAGGTCGGAATCCCGCTGCCCTTCATGAACGCGACCGCAACCACGTTGTAGTCCTTGGGCACGTTTTCCAGAGCGATGTTGGCGAACTGACCACGTTGATAGCCGTCGCTCGGACCGGCGGGCCAGTTGTGCCAGAAGCCCATGAGGATCTTCTTGCCGGCGATGCTCGGCATCAGCGAAGCCGCGTCGCTCGCCTGGTTTTGCATTAACGTGAAGTCGATATTTGACATGTTCTAATCCTTCAGAACGTGTGGGTGGATGTTGCAGACTTATTTGAAGTCCACATCGAAGGCCTGATAGAAGGCGTTGCCGGTGTTGGCGACGATCCACATCAGGACGATGACGTGACGACCCTGCTTGTTGGCCGGAAGTTTCACCGCGTGATTGACCTTGGCCTTCAGCTCCGCCGAATGACTGTAGTACGGCACTTGCGCATAAAAGTCCTCGGCGAACGGTTTTGCTTCCAGTTGCCCACGAGTAATGCGTTGTTTCGGGTCCCAGCCATTTTTGGTGATCAGCCAGCGGTAGCCGCGAGTGGTGTGCGGCGCGGTGTATTCCCATTTAACTTCGAGGGTCTGGCCAGGGGTGACGTTGAGCAGCGGCCAGGTGAACGGGCGACCGAGCTTCTTGCTCATTTCCTCGTCGGTGAAGTTCACACAGTCACGGGCGTCGTCCTTGCCGCCGCTGAGAATGTGACCGTCGGCCGGAGGCACGACACTCGGGTTGTCCGACTCGAAAGGCGCCGGGAACGGGCCGGCCACCAGTGCCGGGAAGTTCTTGCCACCTTCCATCTCGTTGACCTGCCAGCCACCGAGCAATCCTTGTTCGATGGCCACCGCACCGCGGCTTGCAGGGGAAATGACGCGACCGTGTCGCAGTTGGGTTTGAGCTTGTGGTTGATTCATGTTTTTCACTCCATTGATTTAAGAACTCTCCTTTCCGGGGAGAGGTCTTCAAGCTAACGGAGGGGGATTTTTTGTCCATCGGCGGTTTTGTCGCAGCCCGCCTGTGCAATACCCGAAAAACACCGAAAATACTGGATATAAATACAGTACATTGCGACGACGCTCACCCAACGCATGGCAAAAAGCCTACACGGCGTCATTACAAAAACCTGCATTCAAGCACTCAGGGAAGTTGCGCCTTGAACTCCTTTTCATACTGCCCGGCGAGCTGTTCTTTCTGTTTGTCGTCGAGCAGCTTGCCGGCCATCTGGAAGAACTTCTGCTCCTCTTCCTTCAAGTGGTGATGGACCTTGTCCGAGAGCTTTTTCGCCGTGGCCAGCCAGGCTGGACTGGACATTTCGGTCTCGTCGAGTTCCTCAATCATTTCGTCCATTTCATGGGGTTCGGCGATGGCGTGGCGACTGAGGTCAACGCCGTTGTCGAACTCCATCAACGGGATGTAGAAGTGACGCTCTTCGGCGGTCTCGTGGGCTTGCAGCTCGGCCTTCAATTGCTTGTAGGCTTCGACGCGTTCCGGGGTGTCGCCGCTGGTCTTGATCAAGGTCTTGGCATAGCCGCGCTGGCGGTCGTGGCTCTCGCGAAGGGCTTCGAAAATATTCATGGACTCTCCTCGGCAGACGCATTCGGACTGAACGCCTTCAAGCGCTAGACCTCAACGCGAGAGCGACGGTTCCAACTGCTCGATGCCGGGATGGATCAATCCGTCGAGGCGCGATAGGCTGCCGGTTCACTGCCATAAGGATGTTGCACATGAGTTTACGGATCGAGCTGTCGCAAGACTCCACGGAAGAAGAACGCCTGGCCATTTTGGCGCCATTGCACGCCTATAACGTCGCTCAGGCCGGGATTGCCGTATCGGAGCCGCTCACGCTGCTGGTACGCGACGAACATGACGCGATTTTGGGCGGACTCTATGGCCGGTTGGTCTGCCAGTGGTTGTTTGTCGATCTGCTGTCGGTGCCGGAGCAGGGTCGCCATCAGGGGATCGGCTCGAAATTGATGCGCATGGCCGAAGACCTGGCGCGGGAGAAAGGTTGCATCGGGGCTTGGCTCGACACCTTCGATTTTCAGGCGCCTGAGTTCTACAAAAAGCTGGGGTACAGCCAGTTTGGCGAACTGGCGGATTACCCGCCGGGGCACAAACGAATGTTTTTCCAGAAACGTCTGGACGTCTGAGCCCCACGGATCGCCAGGTTTACAGACAGGTCGCCAACGCCGCCAACCGGCGCTTGGCGACAAAGTCGTCCTTCTGCGCGTAGTAGTTCAGCACGGTGCCGGACGCAGCAGTGGTCAAGTCGACGAACGACTCCGCCGAACGGGTGTAGACCGTCGAGCCGCCCTTCTTGCCCGGTTGCAGATAGGCCGCCGCATCCACGCCGAACACCGCTTCGTCCTGCCAGGCGAACTGCACACATTCGGCCACGACTTTTTCAGGCTTGTCCGAGTTCAGGACCTTGTAAGGAGTTTGAGTGCGGGCGTCTTCCATCACCGAACCCGCGCAACCGGCCAGCAGGGTTGCCGCCAGTGCCACCATCAGCATTCGCATTGCATTCGCTCATTCGGAAAAAAGCGGACTGTATCACCGCAACGGGCAAAATCGTTCTGCTTTACTGCATTTAGAGCGCGACACCCGCCGACAGCTGCGGCACATTAAGGTCATCAGCCCCACAAGGAACCCCCATGGCGCCTACCGACCAGCGACATGAACATGCCCTCAAACTGTTTCTCGACGCACGCCCCGAGCTGCGCGAAACCCTCGACCATCTCAATCCGTTACTGGCCCAGGCCAAGGGCGAAACCCCGGCACAGTATCGTGAAGAACGTCTGCACGAAGCCTTTGAAGCCGAGGCCGAATGCCAGGGTCTGTTCGCCTGGGAACTGACGCTGCAACTGACTGCAGCCACACCCGAGGAATATCAGGCGCAACGCCTGGAAGTGCACCGCGAGGTGGCGGAGATGGCCGGGATGGACTGGTTGGAATATTGCGACCTTTATGGCATAGAACCCTGACCTCTACGCAAGGACATCTGCGCCAATGTTGCCAACCGCCTCGACTCACCGCGCCAGCCCCGGCCACTTGCATACGCAAAAATGGCGCGGTCGCATAGGACTGGCAATGGTGGCCGCGCTCTCGGTGCTGGCGGGAATGACCGATGCCATCGGCTTCATGGCCAGTGGCGACTTCGTTTCATTCATGAGCGGCAACACCACACGGCTGGCGGTGGCGATCAGTGATGGCGATGTAAGTCTGACGCTGCGCCTGGTGATCCTCGTTGCCACGTTCATCGTCGGCAACGCCCTCGGCGTGGTGATCGGTCGCCTCGGCGGGCGCCGCGCACTGCCGTTGCTGTTGTGCATCGCGACGCTGCTTTGCGGGGCTGCGGCCTGGCCGTCCGAGGTGCAACTGCCGGCGCTGCTGGCGGCAATCATCGCCATGGGCATGCTCAATGCTGCGGTGGAGGAAGTGAACGGTCTGGCCGTCGGGCTGACCTATGTCACCGGTGCGCTTTCACGGTTCGGTCGCGGTCTTGGGCGCTGGATCATGGGCGAGCGACGCAATGGCTGGCGGGTGCAACTGGTGCCGTGGAGCGGCATGTTCATCGGCGCCATCCTCGGTGCCGTGCTGGAGCATCACCTGGGGCTCAAAGCACTGTACGCCAGCGGTTTGCTGGCTGCGTTGATCGGCCTGGTCTCACTGAAAATCCCTCGGCGCTGGCAGTTGGGTTACATGCCGCGCTGACGTCTGCGGCAACATCGACTTCGCCGCCCCGCCGAGAAAGCTTTATCATGGCCGCAGTTTTGCTGATCGAGTCCGTCATGAAGTTCGCCATCGCACTGTTTTCCGCCGCCCATGCGCCCTCCTCGCGCCGCGCCTTGCTGTTCGCGCAGGCTGCGCTGGCCGGCGGGCATGAGATTGTCCGGCTGTTTTTCTATCAGGACGGAGTCCACAACGCGTCCGACGCCGTGGTCACGCCGCAGGACGAACTGGACCTGCCCAAGCAATGGCGCAATTTCATCACCGAACAAAACCTCGACGGTGTGGTGTGCATCGCCGCCGCCCTGCGCCGTGGCGTGCTGAATGCCGAGGAAGCCGTGCGTTATCAGCGTGATGCCGTGGCGGTCAGCGCGCCGTGGGAATTGTCCGGCCTCGGTCAGTTGCATGATGCGGTGCAGGACGCCGACCGCCTCATCTGTTTTGGAGGCGCATGACATGGCCAAGTCCCTTCTGATTATCAGCCGTCAATCGCCGTGGTCCGGCCCCGGCGCCCGCGAAGCGCTGGACATCGTGCTGGCCGGCGGTGCCTTCGATCTGCCGATCGGCCTGCTGTTTCTCGATGACGGCGTGTTGCAACTGGCGGCCGGGCAAAACGCCAAGGCCCTGCAACAGAAAGACCTGAGCGCCAATCTGCAAGCGCTGCCGATGTTTGGCGTCGAAGAGCTGTTCTACTGCGCCGACAGCGCCAGTGCCCGCGGCCTCGGCGATCGTTCGCTGGACGAGGCGCAGTCTTTGGCCGCCGAACAAATCACCGCCCTTATTGACCGTTACGACCAGGTGATCACCCTCTGATGTCGACTTTGCATGTGTTGTCTCATTCCCCGTTCGGCGACGAACGCCTGACCAGTTGCCTGCGTCTGCTCGGCACTGCCGACGCGCTGCTGCTGTGCGGTGATGCCGCTTACGCGCTGCAACCCGGCACCGCGCCGTTCAGTGCGCTGGAAACCCGCCGGGTGAAACTGTTCGTGCTGGCCGAAGACGCGCAAGCCCGCGCCGTGCAGGTTCCGGACTGGGCCGAGACCATCGATTATCCGGCCTTCGTCGAACTGTCGATTCATCACGACAAGGTCAACAGCTGGCTATGAATGCGCTGACCGTCGGCGCCCGCGCCATTGAACTGGACAAGGACGGCTTCCTGGTCGACCTCAACGACTGGTCGGCAGAAGTCGCCAGCGCCCTCGCCGCTGCCGAAGATATCGAACTGAGCCCGGAACACTGGGAAGTCCTCGAATTGCTGCGCAGCTTCTATGCCGAATTCCAGCTGTCGCCGGCCACCCGGCCGCTGATCAAGTACGCCGCGCTCAAGCTCGGCGCGGAGAAAGGCAACAGCCTGCACCTGAACCGACTGTTCAAAGGCACCCCTGCCAAACTCGCCGCGAAACTGGCGGGCCTGCCCAAACCGACGAATTGCCTATGACCGACTATCCAGCGCTGACCCTCGAAACGCCCGCCGAGCATCCGTTCGCCCAGTTCGTGCGCATCCTCGGCAAAGGCAAGCGCGGCGCCCGCGACCTGACCCGCGAGGAAGCCCGGGAAGCCATGGGCATGGTGCTCGACGAGGCCGTCGAAGAAACCCAGCTCGGCGCCTTCCTGATGTTGCTGCGGCACAAGGAAGAAAGCGCCGAGGAAATGGCCGGTTTCACCGAGGCCCTGCGCGATCGCTTGCAAGCACCGGCGTTGAACGTGGATCTGGACTGGCCGACCTATGCCGGCAAGAAACGTCACCTGCCGTGGTATCTGCTGGCGGCCAAGTGCCTGGCGCAGAACGGCGTGCGCATCTTCATGCACGGCGGCGGCGCCCACACCGCCGGGCGTTTGTATTCCGAACAATTGCTCGGTGAGTTGAACATTCCGCTGTGCCGCAACTGGCAACAGGTCGGAGCAGCGCTGGATAACGGCGGCCTGGCCTTCATGCCGCTGGTGGACTGGGCGCCACAGCTGCAACGGATGATCGACCTGCGCAACACCCTCGGCTTGCGCTCGCCGATCCACTCGCTGGCGCGGATTCTCAATCCGTTGGGCGCACGTTGCGGCTTGCAGAGCATTTTCCACCCCGGCTACCAAGCGGTGCACCGCGATGCCAGCGGCCTGGTCGGCGACACGGCAATCGTGATCAAGGGTGACGGCGGCGAAATCGAGATCAACCCGGATGCCGACAGTCACCTGTACGGCACCACTGGCGGCGAGAGTTGGGACGAGGAATGGCCGCAGTTGTCGGCGCAGCGTCACGTCAAACCGGCGTCGCTGGATATCGAGCATCTGAAGGCTGTCTGGCGTGGCGATGTGGTCGACAGCTACCCGCAAATGACGCTGATTTCGACCATGGCACTGGCGCTGCGTGGTCTTGGCCAAAACCGGGAACAGGCGTTCGAAACCGCCGAGCAATACTGGGCCGCACGGAACAAATCGATTTAACCGATCATTCACGCCCGATCTTTGCGCTTTTTGTTCGAACTCATCGGAATAGACTCCACTCCAACGATTATTGGTTTCTGGAGTCTTGATCATGGGTTTACTCGTCGACGGCCACTGGCAGGACAAGTGGTACGAAAGCAGCAAGGACGGCGCATTCCAGCGCGAACAGGCGCAGCGCCGCAACTGGGTCACTCGCAATGGCGAGCCGGGCCCGAGCGGTGAAGGCGGTTTCGCCGCCGAAGCCGGGCGTTATCACCTCTATGTCTCTCTCGCCTGTCCGTGGGCGCACCGCACGCTGATCCTGCGCAAGCTCAAGGGCCTGGAAAGCCTGATCGACGTTTCAGTCGTCAGCTGGCTGATGCTGGAAAACGGCTGGACCTTCGACCAGAACCTCGGCTCGACCGGCGACAAGCTCGACCATTTCGACTTCATGCACCAGCGCTACACCGCTGACACCGCCGATTACACCGGCCGCGTCACCGTGCCGGTGCTGTGGGACAAGAAGCTCAAGCGCATCGTCAGCAACGAATCGGCGGAAATCATCCGCATGTTCAACAGTGCCTTCGATGACTTGACCGGCAACGATCTGGACTTCTATCCGGCGCCATTGCGCAGCGAGATCGATGCGCTGAACGAGCGGATCTACCCCGCCGTGAACAACGGCGTATACCGCGCCGGGTTCGCCACTTCGCAACAGGCTTATGAAGAGGCGTTCGACGATGTGTTTGCCGAGCTCGATCATCTGGAACAGGTGCTCGGCGCCAATCGTTATCTGACGGGCGAATACCTGACCGAGGCGGACGTGCGGTTGTTCACCACGCTGATTCGTTTCGACGCGGTGTATCACGGGCACTTCAAATGCAATCTGCGGCGGATCAGCGATTATCCGAACCTGTCGAACTGGCTGCGTGAGATGTACCAGTGGCCGGGCATTGCCGAGACAGTGGATTTCCAGCACATCAAGAATCACTACTACGGCAGCCACAAGACCATCAACCCGACCGGAGTTGTGCCAAAGGGGCCGAAGCAGGATTTCAAGGTTGCCCATGACCGGAACCGGTTGGGCGGGAAAGGGGTTTGGCGCAGGGGCTGAGTTGTTCCGCGTTTTTGAAGGCCTCTTCGCGAGCAGGCTCCCTCCCACATTGGATCTGTGTCCTGCACAAATCCCCTGTGGGAGCGAGCCTGCTCGCGAATGGGGTTACTCGGTTTTCAGACCTGCGCCTGAGCGCCCTCGAACCACGCCAGTTTCTCGCGCAGTTGTACCACTTCGCCGACGATCACCAGCGTCGGCGCATGCACTTCATGCTCCGCCACCAGACGCGGCAGATCAGCCAGGGTGCCGGTGAAGACCCGCTGATTGACCGTAGTGCCCTGCTGAATCAGCGCCGCTGGGGTGTCAGCCCCCCGACCATGCTTGATCAACTGCTCGCAGATGACCGGCAGCCCCACCAGCCCCATGTAGAACACCAGCGTCTGCGCCGGCGCGACAAGGTCGGCCCACGGCAGATCAGTGGAACCGTCCTTCAAGTGCCCGGTAACAAAGCGTACCGACTGCGCGTAATCGCGATGGGTCAGCGGAATCCCGGCATACGCCGCACAACCGCTGGCCGCTGTGATGCCCGGCACAACCTGGAACGGGATGCCGTGGGCCGCCAGTTCCTCGATCTCTTCGCCGCCACGGCCGAAGATGAACGGATCCCCGCCCTTCAACCGCACCACACGCTTGCCGGCCTTGGCCAGTTCCACCAGTTGCTGGTTGATCTGATCCTGCGGCACGGCGTGATCGGCGCGACGCTTGCCGACGTAAACCCGCTCGGCATCACGACGGCACAGCTCAAGAATCGCTGGAGCCACCAAGCGGTCGTACAGCACCACGTCGGCCTGCTGCATCAGGCGCAAGGCGCGGAAGGTCAGCAGATCCGGATCACCCGGCCCTGCGCCCACCAGATACACCTCGCCGGTGGCCACGGTCGCTTCGCCATCGATTTTCGCCTGCAACAGACGCTCGGCTTCGGCGCCCTGCCCGGCCAGTTGCCGGTCGGCAATCGGACCCTGGAACACGTCTTCCCAAAAGGCACGACGCTGCTGAACATCGGGAAACAGGCCTTTGACCTGATCACGAAAGCGTGCGGCCAGACCGGCCAGATGGCCGTAGGTCGAGGGAATCCAGGTTTCGATCTTGGCGCGGATCAGCCGGGCCAGCACCGGCGCATCGCCGCCGCTGGACACCGCAATGATCAGCGGCGAACGATCAACGATCGCCGGGAAGATCACGCTGCACAGCGCCGGCGCATCGACCACGTTGACCGGCACGCAACGCCGATGAGCATCAGCGGAGACTTGCGCGTTCAAGGCTTCGTCGTCGGTGGCGGCAATGATCAGCCCGCAACCGTCCAGATCCGTTTCGGCGTAGCCACGCAACCGGCATTCGCCACCGCTGGCGGCAACCAGTTCGCGCAGTTGCGCTTCGATTTCAGGTGCGACCACCCGCAGCAGCGCACCGGCATCGGCCAGCAGGCGGGATTTGCGCAAAGCAATTTCCCCCCCACCGACAACCAACACACGACTGCCGCGCAGGTTGTGAAACAGCGGCAGATATTTCATTTAGCCGATGACCTCGAGGCCACCCATGTACGGCTTCAGCACGTCCGGCACGCGGATCGAACCGTCGGCCTGCTGGTAGTTTTCCAGCACGGCCACCAGGGTACGACCGACCGCGAGGCCGGAACCGTTCAGGGTATGCACCAGCTCAGGCTTGCCGGTTTCCGGGTTGCGGAAACGCGCCTGCATGCGGCGGGCCTGGAAGTCGCCGCAGTTGGAGCACGACGAGATTTCGCGGTATTTGTCCTGGCTCGGGATCCACACTTCCAGGTCGTAGGTCTTGACTGCGCTGAAGCCCATGTCGCCGGTGCACAGCGCCAGGGTACGGTAAGGCAGACCCAGCAGTTGCAGGACTTTCTCGGCGTTGGCGGTCAGGCCTTCCAGCGCTTCCATCGATTTCGACGGCTCGACGATCTGCACCATTTCGACCTTGTCGAACTGGTGCTGGCGGATCATGCCGCGAGTGTCACGACCCGACGCGCCGGCTTCGCTGCGGAAGCACGGAGTGTGGGCGACGAACTTGATCGGCAGCTGTTTCGAATCGACGATTTCACCGGCCACGATGTTGGTCAGCGACACTTCGGCGGTCGGGATCAAGTACAGATCGGCTTCGCCTTCGCGACCGATCTTGAACAGGTCTTCTTCGAACTTCGGCAGTTGACCGGTGCCTTGCAGCGCCGGGGCCTGAACCAGATAAGGCGTGTAGGCCTCTTCATAGCCGTGCTCGGTGACGTGCAGGTTGATCATGAACTGTGCGAGTGCGCGGTGCAGGCGGGCAATCGGGCCACGCAGCAGCGCGAAACGTGCGCCGGACAGCTTGGCGGCGGTTTCGAAGTCGAGCCAGCCGAACTTCTCGCCCAGGGCCACGTGGTCCTGAACCGGGAAGTCGAACGCGGTCGGAGTACCCCAACGGCGGACTTCGACGTTGCCGTCTTCGTCTTCGCCGACCGGTACCGATTCGTGCGGCAGGTTCGGAATGCCCAGCAGGATCGAATCCAGTTCGGTCTGGATCGCGTCCAGCTCGACTTTACCGGCGCTCAGTTCGCCCGCCATGCGCTCGACGTCCGCCATCAACGGCACGATGTCTTCGCCGCGCTGCTTGGCCTGACCAATGGATTTGGAACGCGCGTTACGCTCAGCCTGCAGTGCTTCGGTGCGGGTCTGGACGGTCTTGCGCTGTTCTTCCAGCGCTTCGATGCGCGCGACATCCAGGGCAAAGCCACGGGAAGCCAGGCGGTCCGCTACGTCCTGGAGGTTGCTACGTAACAGTTTGGAATCGAGCATGTCGGTTTCTCGTTATCAAAGTTTGGTCAGGGACAGGCCGGCCCACGTCGCGAGCAGCCCGCCGAATACGCTGATGGCCGCATAGCCCAGGGCCAGCGGCACTTGCCCGCTTTCCAGCAGACGCACCGTATCCAGTGAAAAGGATGAAAAAGTCGTCAGCCCCCCGAGGAAGCCGACCATCAACCCGGCACGCACCTCGATGGGCACTTCCGGGCGTATCAAAAACAGGCCGTACAACACGCCGATCAACAGGCAGCCCACGATATTAACGGCCAGCGTCGCGGTATAGAAGTGCCGCGGCCAATTGGCGTTGACCCAATTGCCGGTGGCGAAGCGCAACAAGGTGCCGGCAACCCCGCCGACGGAGACTGCAACGATCAATGGAACCACTATTTTCTCCGCTGCCGGGGGCTTAAACGATCGAGTTGGGCAAGGTGGTTGAGCTTCTCGCCGATCTTCAGCTCCAGGCCACGGGGCACCGGTTGGTAGAAGGGAATCGGGTCGAGTTCTTCCGGGAAATAGTCTTCGCCGGCGGCATAGGCGTCCGGCTCGTCGTGGGCATAGCGGTATTCGTCGCCGTAACCCAGTTGTTTCATCAGTTTGGTCGGTGCGTTGCGCAGATGCAGCGGCACTTCCAGCGAACCGTGTTCGGCGGCGGCGCGCAGCGCGGTCTTGAAGCCCATGTACACCGCGTTGCTTTTCGGCGCGCAGGCAAGGTAAGTGATGGCCTGGGCCACGGCGAGTTCGCCTTCAGGGCTGCCGAGCCGCTCCTGCACTTCCCATGCGGCCAGGCACAGGCTCAGGGCGCGAGGGTCGGCGTTACCAATGTCTTCGCTGGCCATGCGCACCACGCGGCGGGCCAAATACAGCGGATCGCAGCCGCCGTCGATCATTCGCGCGAACCAGTACAACGCGCCGTCCGGGTTCGAACCGCGTACCGATTTGTGCAGCGCAGAAATCTGGTCGTAAAACGCTTCACCGCCCTTGTCGAAGCGTCGGCGTGTGTCGCCGAGCAGGCTTTGCAGCAGCTCGGTGCCCATCTCACTGCTGTCTTCGGCCAGGTCCGAGGCGTTCTCCAGCAGATTGAGCAATCGCCGGCCATCACCGTCGGCGGCGGACAGCAGCATCTGGAAGCCTTCATCGCTGAGGGTCAGATGACGTTTGCCCAGGCCACGGTCTTCGGTGAGGGCGCGGTGCACCAGTTTGCGCAACGCCGCTTCGTCGAGGCTCTTGAGTACATAGACCCGCGCCCGCGACAGCAATGCGTTGTTCAATTCGAAGGAGGGGTTTTCGGTGGTCGCGCCGATGAAGATCAGCGTGCCGTCTTCAACGTACGGCAGGAAGGCGTCCTGCTGGGACTTGTTGAAGCGGTGCACTTCATCGACAAACAGGATCGTGCGCTTGCCGTACTGGCCGGCCTGCTGCTTGGCGATTTCCACCGCCTGACGGATCTCCTTGACCCCGGCCAGCACCGCCGAGACCGTTTCGAAGTGCGCATCCGAAACTTCCGCCAGCAACCGCGCCAGCGTGGTTTTGCCCACGCCCGGCGGCCCCCAGAAGATCATCGAATGCAGGGCACCCTGCTCCAGCGCTTCGCGCAAAGGCTTGCCGCGAGCGAGCACGTGTTCCTGACCGACGTACTCATCCAGATTGGTCGCCCGCAATCGGGCGGCCAGTGGCTGGGCAATCGGTGCACTGCGAAACAGATCCATCACGTACCGTTGAAACCTCTGTTTTTATTCCTGGATCACGTCGGCACCCTTCGGGATGTCGAACTTGAACTTCGATGCAGGGACCGCTTCGTTGGCCTTCACACCGGTAAACAGGATGTTGGTGCGCTGGCCGACGCTGTCGATCAGTTGCATGTCATTGACCAGACCGTTGCGGAACGACAGACGCAGGCTGTCGAACAGGGTGTCCTTGGTTTTCGGCTTCAGGGTGAAGTCGATCACGCCGCCCGCTTCTTTCGCGCTGATGTCGAAGCTCTGGCTGATCTTCGACACGTCACCGGACAGCAACAGGGCCGGGGTCTGGGTCAGACGCTCGTCCAGTTTCTTGATGGTGGCCTGTTCCAGATCCGGGTCCCACAGGGTGACTTTCTTGCCGTCGGAGACCATGGTCTGCTCGGCCGGCGCATTGGTGTGCCAGTAGAACAGGCCCGGACGCTGCAGGGTCATGTCGCCGGTGGTTTCCTGCAACTGGGTGCCGCTGCCGTCAAGGGTCAGCTGGGAGAAGTTGGCCGTCAGGGTCTTGGATGTTTCCAGCAATTGGGTCAGGCGAGCCACATCCTTGTCATCGGCGTGAGCCGTGAGGGTGGTCAGAGCCAGTACCGGCAGCAGCATGCGGATAAGACGCATGGGAGTCCTCTTGAATACGCGTGGGAAAGTGGACGGCGCCTCATGCGCCGTCCATTGCATTTGAATCAGTCGCGCACCGGGCCTGGGGCCAGGACTTCGCGGGAACCGTTGGTGTTCATGGACGTCACGACGCCGGCCATTTCCATGGCTTCGATCATGCGCGCGGCACGGTTGTAGCCGATCTTCAGCTTGCGCTGTACCGCAGAAATGGAGGCGCGGCGGCTTTCCAGCACGAACTGCACGGCTTCGTCGTACAGCGCGTCGGCTTCCGGATCGTCACCGTCACCACCGCCGCTGCTGCCTTCGAAACCACTGCCCGCCTCTTCGACGCCGTTGAGGATGTCGTCGTTGTATTCCGGCGCACCGCGCAGTTTCCAGGCTTCTACCACCCGGTGAACTTCATCGTCGGACACAAAGGCGCCGTGAACCCGGATCGGCAGGCTGGTGCCCGGCGGCATGTAGAGCATGTCACCGTGGCCGAGCAGTTGTTCGGCGCCGCCCTGGTCGATGATGGTCCGGGAGTCGATCTTGCTCGATACCTGGAACGCCATGCGCGTCGGGATGTTGGCCTTGATCAGACCGGTGATCACGTCAACCGATGGCCGCTGGGTCGCGAGGATCAAGTGGATACCGGCCGCACGCGCCTTCTGGGCGATACGGGCGATCAGTTCTTCAACCTTCTTGCCGACGATCATCATCATGTCGGCGAATTCGTCCACGACCACGACGATGGTCGGCAGCTTCTGCAACAGCGGCGCTTCGTCGTGGATGCTTTCGCGCTTGTACAGCGGATCGCTCAACGGCTCGCCGGCGTCCTGGGCTTCCTTGACCTTGGCGTTGAAGCCGGACAGGTTTCGCACGCCCATCTTCGCCATCAGCTTGTAGCGACGCTCCATCTCGGCAACGCTCCAGCGCAGGGCATTGGCGGCGTCCTTCATGTCGGTCACGACCGGGCACAGCAGGTGCGGAATGCCTTCGTAGATCGACAGTTCCAACATTTTCGGGTCGATCATGATCAGCTTGGCGTCGTCCGGGCCGGACTTGAACAGGATCGACAGGATCATCGCGTTCACACCCACCGACTTACCGGAACCGGTGGTACCGGCCACCAGCAGGTGCGGCATCTTCGCCAGGTCGGTGATGACCGGTTTGCCGCCAATGTCGTGACCCAGGGCCAGGGTGACCGGCGACTTGAAGTTGTCGTACTCGGGGGTCGACAGCACTTCGGAGAAGCGCACGATCTGGCGGTCTTCGTTGGGGATCTCGATACCGACCGTGGTCTTGCCCGGAATCACCTCGACCACCCGCACGCTGGTCACCGCCAGCGAACGTGCAAGGTCTTTCGCCAGGTTGGCGATGCGGCTTACCTTGACGCCAGCGGCCGGCTGGATTTCGTAACGGGTAATGACCGGGCCCGGATGGATCGAGTCCACGGTGACTTCAACGCCGAACTCCTTGAGCTTGATCTCCAGCAAGTGGCCGACCGCCGCCAGGGATTCGGGCGAATAATTGAGTTGTTTCTTTTCTGCAGGATCGAGAATCGAAATCGGCGGCAAGGTGCCTTCCACGGCGCTGTCGACGAACAACGGCACCTGCTTCTCTTTCTGCACGCGCTTGCTCGGCTCCGGCGCCTTGACCGGGGCCGGGGCGATGACCGGCGGAACCTGTTTCTCGCGCTCGGACATGTGTTTGCTCAGGGCCTGCTCGCGCTCGATCAGGCGTTCCTTGACCTTGGCCTGCTCGCGCTTGTCGGTAACGGTCGGCGCGACCACGTCGTGCACGCGGTCATCGACTTCACGCAGTTGCGCCACCAGTTGCTTGCGCTCGGTACGCGCCGACCACCAGCGATTGATCGCGCCCTGAAAGAGCTCGAACAGGTCGAGGGTGATCTTGCCGGTAACATCCATCACCTTGAACCACGACAGGTCGGTGAACACGGTCAGGCCGAACAGGAACAGGGCAATGAACAGCAATGTGCTGCCCTGAATGTTCAGGGCATTGCGGGCCAGGTCACCGAGGCTTTCGCCCAGTGCACCACCCGCGCCGGCCGGCAATGCGGTGGCCGCATGGAAATGAATGTGCGCCAGCGCGGCGCCGGACAGCACCAGAAACACCAGGCCGATCAGACGCCAGGAAAACAGCCAGCCGCTCCACTGCCACGGCTCGTGACGTTGACGGAAGATCTGATACGCCTTGATCGCCAGCAGCAACGGGAAGATGTACGCGAAGTAACCCAGCACCATGAACAGGATGTCGGCGCTGTAGGAGCCCGCCGGGCCGCCGAAATTCTGCACGTCGTCGATCTTGCTGTTGTGGCTCCAGCCCGGATCGTCCTTGCCGTAGGTCAGCAAGGCCATCATCAGGAACAGGCACAGAGCGCCGATGGCGATCAATGCACCTTCCTTGAGCCGGTAGTGCAATTGCTGGCGCCAAAGCGGAACGACTGTTTTTGGTGCTTCCGTGGATTTCTTCAAAACGCTTCTTTTCCTGCGCCAGCGGCGCGTCCATCTATTGAATGACGATAAAAAACTGCCCGATCCAGGCAGGTAAAAAATTGACGGGCGCAACTGAGACTACTTTTAACACTGCGCCCGGTCTTTTATAAACACGGCACACTGCGAATATTCTGTAACAGCCCGGCATTGTACGGGTTTGCGCGTTCGATGCCATGCTTCGAACCCCATGTTCAAGCATAGCCAAGCAGACCAAACCTGCGACGCAATTTGAGCATGCATTGTCTTTTGTGACAAAGGCTTATGAGGTGTATTTGATGAACGTAGCGAAGCATGCACCCTCAAGCTCGTCGCCCGTCTACGACCGCATCCTGAAAGGCAAGTTGCAGCAGCGTCGACTTCGCGCAGGTTCGGGAGGACATTCGCGCCATTTAACGGCACACTTTGCAACGGGCCCCGCCGCCCATCGCCCTCCCCTTCTGCAAGCCTGGACGCCATGCTGACTTGGTTACAACGCAACTCACTGACTTTCCCGCCATTGGAAAAGGCCATGCGCGATCCCAACGGATTGCTGGCGGCTGGCGGTGACCTGTCCGCCGATCGCCTGATCCAGGCCTATCGCCACGGTTGCTTTCCGTGGTTCTCTGAGGGACAGCCCATCCTCTGGTGGTCGCCGGATCCGCGCACCGTATTGTTTCCCGACGAACTGCATGTCTCGCGCAGCCTGGGCAAACTGCTGCGCCAGCAACGCTATCAAGTGACCTTCGACAAGGACTTCGAAGCGGTTATCCGCGCCTGCGCCGCGCCACGGGATTACGCCGATGGCACCTGGATCACCGAGGCCATGCAGGATGCCTACATTGAACTGCACCAACGCGGCTTCGCACATTCAGTAGAAGTGTGGGATGAAGGCAAACTGGTCGGCGGCCTCTATGGCCTGGCGATGGGGCAGCTGTTTTTTGGGGAATCGATGTTCAGTCGCGCCGACAATGCTTCCAAGTACGGCTTTGCCACACTGGTGCGGCACCTGAAAGACTCGGGTTTCGTGCTGATCGACTGCCAGATGCCGACCGATCATCTGCACAGCCTGGGCGCCCGGGCAATTTCCCGCCCCGCCTTTGCCGAGTATCTGGCCCGGCATCTCGACCGACCCAACGCTGCCACCTGGGTTTGCTGAGCGACTTTTGCGCGCGTGGCTTACACTTAATTCACCAGCTTACCCCTGAGGGTTGATCATGACCGAGTTGGCGCGGTTGAAGTTTTATGCCACTCAGCCTCATTCCTGCAGTTATCTGCCCGAGGAACAGGCCACGACCCTGTTTCTCGATCCGAGCCAGCCCATGGATGTGCATGTCTACGCAGACCTGTCGGAAATGGGCTTTCGTCGCAGCGGCGATCATCTGTACCGCCCGCATTGCCAGAACTGCAATGCTTGCGTGCCTGCGCGCATTCCAGTGGCGCAATTCAACCCTAATCGCCAACAAAAGCGCATTTTCAAACGCAACGCCGACTTGCAGGTGCGCCCGGTCAAACCGGCCTTCAGCGAAGAGTATTTCGATCTTTATCAGCGCTACATCGAACAGCGTCATGCCGACGGCGACATGTACCCGCCGAGCCGTGATCAATTCTCGACTTTTCTGGTTCGCGACCTGCCCTTCTCACGCTTCTACGAGTTTCGGCTCGACGGACGGTTGCTGGCCGTCGCCGTCACCGACCTGCTGCCCAACGGCCTGTCGGCGGTTTACACCTTTTACGAACCGGAAGAAGAACGCCGCAGCCTCGGACGCTACGCCATCCTCTGGCAAATCGCTGAAGCCGGACGCCTTGGGCTTGAAGCCGTGTATCTTGGCTACTGGATCAAAAACTGCAAAAAGATGAACTACAAGACCCAATATCGGCCTATCGAACTGCTGATTAATCAGCGCTGGGTCATCCTGAACTGATCGAAAGCCCTAAACCCCTTGGCGTAAACCCCATTTTTCGGGCACAATGCACGCCGCTTTTGCCTGGCGCAGTTGCACCGGGCCATTCACTGGACACCGAGGGCTTTACTGCATGTCGAAAGAAGACAGCTTCGAAATGGAAGGCACTGTCGTCGACACCCTGCCAAACACCATGTTTCGCGTGGAATTGGAAAATGGGCACGTCGTAACCGCGCATATCTCCGGCAAGATGCGCAAGAACTACATTCGTATTCTTACCGGTGACAAAGTGCGCGTCGAGCTGACGCCCTATGACTTGAGCAAAGGGCGTATTACTTACCGCGCTCGCTAATCAAGTCAATACAAGACGCCCGGCTTAATGCCGGGCGTTTTTGTTTGTCCGGGATTTGGCGTTTTGGGTTTGTGCTTAAGTTTTGGGTGTATATCCGTTGCTTCGGGTGCTGCCGCTGGCGGTTTCGCTCTTACAGCGACTCACTTTTCCAAACGCCGAAAAGTAAGCAAAAGGCTTTTGCCCCGGCGTACGGCACTTCGCTTAGGCTCAGTGTTCCCTCGCTACGGTGTCCATCAGGGGGCATCGCCTACGGTTTGCTTCGCTGCACCTCCTCTCGATGTATGCGGCTTCGCCGCACGGCGCTGCG